>NZ_JBFUJD010000117.1:0-12212 GCF_056401555.1 Caulobacter sp. P4_E5 | reverse complement strand
GCGGCCACCCTCTCCCGCAAGGGGAGAGGGGAGACTTTACCTCCGTCAGCTTCGCCGCTAAGAACCCCGCCGATGTCGTACCGCGCCACCACGATTATTACCCCGAAAACGACCCGCCTCGGCGGGGCGTGGTCGGGTGTGTGCGCGAACTAGCGAGCATCCCACCAGCCCCGCCGATGCGCGGGGCCGGCTCTCACTTCACGAGACCTGACACGCCCGCGCCTCCGCACTTTTCAGGAGACGTAGACCCGTGAGCTTCAAGTTTTCCCGAGCCAATCCGCCCCGCGTCGGGGTCGTCGGCGCCACCGGCCTGGTCGGCGGCATGATGCGCGCGCTGCTGGCCGAGCGGGACTTCCCGCTGGCGGAGCTTCGCCTGTTCGCCTCGGCCCGCTCGGCCGGGACCAAAGTCGACTTCAAGGGAACGCAGGTCGTGGTCGAGGACGCCTCGACCGCCGACTTCGCCGGCCTGGACATCGTGTTCTTCTCGGCCGGCGGCGGCACGTCGCGGGAACTGGCCCCGCGCGCGGCGGCGGCCGGGGCCGTGGTCATCGACAACTCGTCGGCCTGGCGCTCGGATCCCGACGTGCCGCTGGTGGTGGCCGAGGTCAATCCGCACGCCCTGGCCAACATCCCCAAGGGCATCGTCGCCAACCCCAACTGCACCACCATGGCCGCCATGCCGGTGCTGAAGCCTCTGCACGACCGCGCCGGCCTGAAGCGCCTGACCGTCAGCACCTACCAAGCCGCTTCGGGCGGCGGGGTCGAGGGCATCCAGGTGCTGGCCAGCCAGCTTCGCGCGGGCGCCGCCGGCGACCTGGACGGCCTGGCCCAGTCGCCCGACGCCGCGCCCCTGCCCGCCCCGGTCAAGTGGGCCGTGCCCCTGGCCTACAACGTCGTGCCGCTGAACTACGTCGTGGGCGAGGACGGCTATACCGAGGAGGAGCTGAAGCTGCGCGACGAGAGCCGCAAGATCCTCGAGATCCCCGGCCTGCCGGTCTCGGGCACCTGTGTGCGCGTGCCGGTGTTCACCGGCCACTCGCTGTCGATCAACGCCGAGTTCGAGCGGCCGATCTCGGTCGCCGAGGCCACGGCCCTGCTGGCCGCCGCGCCCGGCGTGGTGCTGGAAGAGGTCCCCAACCCGCTGGCCGCGACCGGTCAGGATCCGGTGTTCGTCGGCCGCCTGCGGCCTGACCCGACCGTCGCGCACGGCCTGGCCCTGTTCGTGGTCGGCGACAACCTGCGCAAGGGCGCGGCGCTGAACGCGGTGCAGATCGCGGAAGTGATGCTGGACCGCTAGAGCTTCCAAATCCGTGTCATCCCGGAAAGCGCGCAGCGCTTGTCCGGGACCCAGGGGCCAAGCGCGATGCGGCGACCCCTGGGTCCCGGCTCTCCGCTTCGCTGCGGCCGGGATGACACGCCTATTTGCGTTTTGAAGTGGGCTCCCGCCCCATCGGCCAATCCACATCCACCTCCGCCGCCAGGAAGTCGATGAACGCCCGCACCCGCGCCGGCAGCGGGCCCGCATGGCCGACATAGACAGCGCTGATCGTTTCGACGTCGCCGGAATTGAACGTCTCCAGCACCGGGACCAGCCGGCCGGCGGCGATGTCGCCCGCGATATGGAACATCGACAGCCGCGTGATCCCCTGCCCCGCGATGGCCAGCCGCGCCGCGCTTTCGCCGTCGCCGACCATCGCCCGGCCGTGGGCGGGGTTGGAGACCCTCAGCCCGTCGATCTCGAAGGGCCAGGCGTCGCAATGGCGGGCGAAGTTGAAGACCACCAGGTCGTGGACGGCCAGGTCGTCCGGATGGGCCGGCGTCCCGCGCTGGGCCAGGTAGTCGGGCGAGGCGACCAGGGCCATGCGGCTGTCGCCCAGCTTTTTCGCCACCAGCTGCGAGGGCCGCAGCGGCCCGACACGGATGGCCAGTTCGGCTCGCTCGTCCAGCAGGTCGATCACCTGGTCGGTCAGGGTGACGTCGACCTGCACCTGCGGGTGCCGCTCCATGAATTTCGGGACCAGCGGCAGCAGGTGATGCAGGCCAAACGGCACATTGGAATTGATCCGCAGCCGTCCGCGCGGCACGGCGCAGGCGCTGACCGCCCGCTCGGCCTCGTCCAGGTCGGCCAGCACCCGCAGGGCGCGCTCGTGGAAGGTCAGCCCCTCGGCCGTCAGCTGCAGCTTGCGGGTCGAGCGGTTGACCAGGCGCGAGCCCAGCCGAGCCTCCAGCCGCGCCACCAGCTTGCTGACCGCCGACGGGGTCATCGACAGGGCCTTGGCGGCGGCGGTGAAGCCGCCCTCCTCGACCACCCGGGCGAAGACCTCCATCTCGCCGGAGCGGTTGATGTCCGCGCGCGCCATCGTGCCCTCAAGTCACAAGTGAAGTTCCTGGGCGCAATCTAATTCATCGAACGCCAAGGCGCCATCTGACGGCTGGAACAGAACCACGAGAGCCGCCATGCCCCTCGCCCTCTATGCCCTGACCGTCGGCGCCTTCGGGATTGGCGTCACCGAATTCGTCATCATGGGCCTGCTGATCCAGGTCGCCGCCGACCTCGGCGTGTCGATCCCCACCGCCGGCCTGCTGATGACCGGCTACGCCCTGGGCGTGTTCGTCGGCGCGCCGATCCTCACCCTCCTGACCCGCCGCCTGCCGCGCAAGACGACCCTGCTGGTGCTGATGGCGATCTTCACCCTCGGCAACGTCCTGGCCGCCATTGCCCCGACCTATGGAATCCTGATGGGCGCGCGACTGGTCACGGCCCTGGCCCACGGCACCTTCTTCGGCGTCGGGTCGCTGGTCGCCGTCTCGCTCGTACCGCCCGAGCGCAAGGCCTCGGCGATCTCGATCATGTTCACCGGCCTGACCCTGGCCACCCTGCTGGGCGTGCCGTTCGGCGCGTGGCTGGGCCTGGCCTTCGGCTGGCGGGCGGCGTTCTGGGCCGTGGCCGGCGTCGGCCTGCTGGCGTTCGCGGTGCTGGCCGCCCTGGTCCCCCGCGACCGGGAAAAGGTCGAGCCCGCCCCGCTGCGCGAGGAGTTCGCCGTGCTGGCCCGCCCGCAGGTGCAGCTGGGCCTGGCCATGACTGTGCTCGGCTTCGGCGGGGTGTTCGCGGTCTTCACCTACATCCAGCCGATCCTGACGCAGCTGGCCGGCTTCTCGAAGGAAGCGGTCTCGCCGATCCTGCTGGTGTTCGGCGCGGGGCTGGTGGCCGGCAACCTGCTGGGCGGCCGCTGGGCCGACAAGGGGCTGAACGCGGCCCTGGTCGGGACCCTGGTGCTGCTGACCCTGGTCATGGGCGGCTCGGCCCTGGCCTTCCATAGCCAGGTCGGCGCCGTGGCCGCCGCCTTCCTGCTGGGCGCGGCCGCCTTCGCCACCGTCGCCCCGCTGCAGATGCGGGTGCTGAGCCAAGCCGGCGGCGCGGGCCAAGGCCTGGCGTCGAGCCTGAACATCGCCGCCTTCAACCTCGGCAACGCGTTCGGCGCCTGGCTGGGCGGGGCGGTGATCGCCCGCGGCCCGGGCCTGTCGGCCGTGCCGCTGATCGCCGCCGCCGTGCCGCTGTCGGCCTTGGGGCTGGCCGTCCTCAGCCTGAGCCTCGAACGCCGCGCCGCGCGCCTTGCGGTCGCCTGATCCGTCTTCTCAAGGAGAACGCCGATGGAATATCGCACCCTGGGCCGCTCCGGCCTGAAGGTCCCCGCCCTCTCGTTCGGCGCCGGCACGTTCGGCGGCCAGGGCCCGCTGTTCAGCGCCTGGGGCGACACCGACGTCGCCGGCGCCAAGCGCATGGTCGACATCAGCCTCGAGGCCGGTCTCACCCTGTTCGACACCGCCGACGTCTATTCGAACGGCGCGTCGGAAGAGATCCTGGGCGCGGCCCTCGAAGGCCGCCGCGACCAGGCGCTGATCTCGACCAAGCTGGGCCTGCCGATGGGCGACGGCCCGCTGGACGCCGGCTCTTCCCGCCTGCGGCTGACGCGCGGCGTCGAGGCCGCGTTGAAGCGCCTGAAGACCGACCGCATCGACCTGCTGCAACTGCACGCCTTCGACGGGACGACGCCGGTCGAGGAGACCCTGGCCGCCCTCGATGATCTCGTTCGGGCCGGCAAGGTGCTGTATGTCGGCGCCTCCAACTTCGCCGGCTGGGAACTGATGAAGTCCCTGGCCGCCGCCGACCGTCACGGCTGGCCGCGCTACGTCGCTCACCAGGCCTACTACTCGCTGGTCGGCCGCGACTACGAGTGGGAGCTGATGCCGCTGGCCGCCGACCAGGGCGTCGGGGCCATGGTCTGGAGCCCGCTGGGCTGGGGCCGCCTGACCGGCAAGATCCGCCGCGGCCAGCCCCTGCCGGCCACCAGCCGCCTGCACGAGACCGCCGACTTTGGGCCGCCCGTCGACGACGAGCGCCTCTACCGCGTGGTCGACGCCCTCGACGAGATCGCCGCCGAGACCGGGAAGACCGTCCCGCAGATCGCCATCAACTGGCTGCTGCGCCGCCCAACCGTCTCCAGCGTGATCATCGGCGCGCGGACCGAGGAACAGCTGCGCCAGAACCTCGGCGCGGTCGGCTGGAGCCTGACACCCGAGCAGGTCGCGCGCCTGGACGCCGCCAGCGCGGTCACTCCGGCCTATCCCTACTATCCATACTGGCGCGAGGGTGGCTTCCGGCGGGTGAATCCGCCGCTGGTCTGACGTCGGGCATGGGCCGGCGCGAGCCTTGCTGCTAAGCAGCGGCCATGCTGACCGATCCGTTCTTCTACGCCGTGGCCATTCCGGCCGTGATCCTGCTGGGCCTGACCAAGGGCGGGTTCGCCGGGATCGGGGTGGTGGCGGTGCCGCTGATGGCCCTGGCCGTGTCGCCGGTGATGGCCGCTTCGATCACCCTGCCAATCCTGCTGGTCCAGGACGTGGTCAGCGTCTGGTCGTTCCGGAAGAGCTGGGACAAGGGCCTGCTGATCCTGATGCTGCCGGCGGCGGCGGTCGGGATCTTCCTGGGCTGGGCCCTGGCCGCCTTCGTCAAGGAGGCGGCGGTCGAGCTGGCCGTGGGCGCGATCTCGGTGGTCTTCGCCCTGCAGCGCCTGTGGGCCGAGCGCGCGATCAAGGCCGCCGCGCAGATCGAGGCGGGTCCCGCCCGTCGGTGGCTGGGCGTCCTGTGCGGCGCGGCGGCCGGCTTCACCAGCCAGATCGCCCACGCCGGCGGTCCGCCGTTCCAGATCTATGTCCTGCCCCGTCGCCTGGCGCGCGACACCTTTATCGGCACCAGCGCCATCTTCTTCGCGATCGTGAACTGGATGAAGGTCCCGGCCTATGTCGCCCTGGGCCAGTTCACGCCCAAGGTGCTGGCCACGGCCGGCGTCCTGCTGCCCCTGGCGATCGCCTCGACCTGGGCCGGGGTCTGGCTGGTGCGCCGTGTGCCGGCCGAGGGCTTCTATAAGGTCATCTATGTCCTGCTGGTCGCCGTCGGCGGCAAGCTGGTGTTCGACGGCGCGCGAGGCTTGTTCTTTTAAGCGGCCGGGCCTCCAGGGAGTCGCTTTTCTGGCCGATCGTGTCGCCGAGGCCCTTTCGTCGCCACGATGATCGCCGTTTATATGTCACGGAACCGTCCTACGGTTCGGACGTAGTTGCCATACGAATGGGCGGGCCATGACTGCGAGCTCCACCACCGACATCGTCGTTGCTTCGTCATCAGAAGGCGCGACGCCAGAGGTCGCGACGCACTATCCCACGCCGGCCGCCAAGTGCGCCGACCTGGTGGTGCATCTGGCCGGCCTGGCCTGCGCCCTGCTGGGCGGCGGCATCCTGCTGGGCCTGGCCTTCGGCATGGGCGACCTCAAGCAGGTGGCGGCGGTCAGCGTCTATACGGTGGGCCTGATCCTGATGCTGTCGCTGTCGACGGCCTACAACTTCGCCAAGGCCCGCTGGCGGCCGCTGCTGCGCCGCTTCGACCACGCCGGCATCTTCGTGATGATCGCCGCGTCGTACACGCCGTTCACCACCCAGAACCTGCATGGCTGGTGGGCGATCGGCATGACCACGGCGGTCTGGACGGTGGCCGGGATCGGCGTGGCGGCCAAGCTGTTCCTGCCCGGCCTGGACAAACGCTTCTGGGTCGGCCTGTACCTGGCCCTCGGCTGGCTGGTGCTGGTCGCCATCAAGCCGATGATCGACGGCCTGTCCTGGGTTGCCTTGTTGCTGCTGGCCATCGGCGGCCTGGTCTATTCCACCGGAACCATCTTCTACCTGATGCGTCGCCTGAAGTTCCGCCGCGCCATCTGGCACGGCCACGTCATCGGCGGGGCTGGCCTGCACTACGCGGCCGTGCTGGTGGGCGTGGTGCTGGCCGGCGCCCGATAGTTCAGTGGATTTGGAGACGGTCGTTGGACAGGGATCCCACCGGGAAGATCAACCTTCAGGGCTTCTTCAAGGACTGGAAAACCAATGATCCGCTGCGCGGCAAGCGGTTGCCGACGCCGCCGTCCGATCGCCAGGTCCAGGCCTCGGGCTTTCCCGGCGTTCGCCTCACCGTCGACCAGGCCGATGACGCCCTGCGCCAGGCCGCCGACCGCCTGGCGCCGCTGCGCTCGCTGATCGGGCGCGACGACTTCAACATCCTGGCCCTGTCGGGCGGCGCGGCCGGCGGCGCCTATGGCGCGGGCGTGCTGGCGGGCTTGTCCAAGTCCGGACGCCGGCCCGACTTCGCCATCGTCACCGGGGTCAGCACCGGGGCCCTCAGCGCGCCGATGGCGTTCCTCGGCTCGGCCTGGGACGATCGCCTGACCGACGCCTATGTCGGCGGCCACGCCACCGAGCTGCTCAGCCTGCGCCGCCTGGCCCCGGCCTTGGGCCCCAGCATCTTCAAGGGCGAGTCGCTGGACGCCCTGGTCGAGACCTTCGTCGACCAGGAGATGGTCGAGGCCGTCGCCCTCGAGCACGCCAAGGGCCGGCGCCTGCTGATCGCCACCACCAACCTCGACAGCCAGCGCGCCGTGGTCTGGGACCTGGGCGAGATCGCCACCCACGGCGGCGAGGAAGCCCTGAAGCTGTTCCGCACCCTGCTGGTGGCCTCCGCCTCGGTGCCGGGCATCTTCCCGCCCAAGCTGATCGACGTGCAGGTCAACGACCAAGCCTATCAGGAGATGCACGTCGACGGCGGGGTGGCCGCGCCGCTGTTCCTGATGCCCGACGCCCTGCTGCACTGGCGCAACCTCGGCCCCCGCTTCCGGCGCGGCCGGGTGCACGTGATCGTCAACACGGTGCTGGACCCCTCGACCCAGTCGACGCCGCCGGGCGTGGCCTCGATCATGAGCCGCAGCTTCGACACCATGCTGCGGTTCTCGTACCGCCAGGCCCTCAGCCTGGCCRCCGGCTTCTGCTCGCGCCACAACCTGCCGCTCAGCGTGGCCTCGATCCCCAACGCCTTCGAGGGCATGAACCTGCTGAAGTTCGAGACCGACCTGATGCGGCGGATCTACGACGCCGGGTTCGAGCAGGCGGTCGAGGGCTCGGTCTGGACCAGCGCGGTCGAGGAACAGAGCCTGTGGCGCGGCCTGTTCAAGAAACCGCTGTCGGCCTCGCCGACCGTGGGGACGGGCGTGATGATCCGCGAGGAACCGGGGCTAGAGGCGCCGCTGGAGCCTTGAGTCTTCTACTCCTTCTCCCCTTGCGGGAGAAGGAGTCGCCAGAGGCGACGGATGAGGGGTCGATAGCCCTATCGGCTTCGAGTCCAGCCTATGCGCCTTCGCGGCGGATCCTGTCTTCAACCTCTCACCCGGCCCGCGGAGTTTATCCTCGGGCGCGCGCTTCGCGCGACCCGGGGGCGGGCCACCCTCTCCCGCAAGGGGAGAGGGAATGATCGTCCGCCCTACGCCTTCTTCAGGTGCCGCGCGCGCAGCTTGTCGACGTTGGGCGGATCGGCGCGGAAGTCCGAGGCCAGACCCAGCCGGGCGTTGCATGACGGGCAGCGGACCGAGTCCTCATCGGCCAGGTCCGTCGGCGGATCAAAGCGCGTACCGCACGGCTTGCACTTCCAGTCGCCCACGGCCGGAGGCGGCGGCGGTGGCGGCGGGGGCGCGGCGTGAGGCGTGAACACGGTGCGCCCGGCGGGCTTGGCCATGCGCTCGAGCGGCGGCGGGCCACCAGGGGCGGCGACGCCGCTCTTGAGGCTCAGGGTCTTGCGGCGCGGGGGCTCGCTCTCGCTCATGACATCGCTGGCGGCTGTGGATGGAAACCGGCTAGCTGCATGAAAGCGGCCGGAAACACAAGCTCAATAGGGTGAAAGGGCCCTACCAGTGCGGCTTCAGGCTGAAGGACAGGGCCACGACGTCGTCCTTCTGGGTGGCGAGGCCCATGATGCCCTCCTTGGCCTTGATCTCGCGGTGGATGTAGCCCAGCGAGGCCTGCATCGGGCCACGTCGCCAGGCCACGCCCGCCTGGCTGTCGCCGATCAGGCGGCTGGTGACGTCCTGCGAGAGGCCCGCGCGGGTCCAGTCGCCGTTCTGGCCGCGCAGCATGTTCAGGCCCACGGCCCGGCCGCTGGCGGCGGCGAAGATGTACCAGCGCCCGCGGTCGCCGAAGGCCGCGTCGCCTTCGCGCACGCCCAGGGCGTCGTTCACCCGGTCACCCATGTTCCTCTTCTTGCCCAGGCGCACGGTGGCGCCGGCCTCGGCCGAGCCGCCGGCCCCGCCGAAGCCCACGCCCGCGTGCGGCGTGACGTCGAGGGCGAACGTGCGGCCCTTCAGCGACACGGCGGCCGGCCAGCCCCGGGTCACGGTCACGTCGACGTCCTGTAGCTCGTAGGCGTCAGCGTCCGGGCGGACCAGGGTCAAGGGCGCGACAGCGGCGGTCTTGGCGACGCCGGCCATGGTGACGCGGACGGAGTCGATCGGGCCACCGGCCTGCGCCTGGCGGGTGAAGGCGTTCGAACGCCAGGTCACCGGTCCAGCTCCGTCATAATAGCGGTCGGCGTCGAGGATGCGGACGTCGCCGCCGGCGGCGGCGGCGGACGACACGGCGAAGCCGCCTTGAAGCTTGCCCTCGGCCCCGGCGACGTCGCGGGCCGTGAAACCGGTCGTGCTGGACGACAGATCCAGCGGGCGGGCCGTCTCGGGCTTAACCTTGAAAGAAATCTGGGCCGGAGGCTTGTCGGTCGTCGGGGCGGCCTTATCTGTCACCGTGGCGCTCTTGCCGGCCTTCTGGGCCGCGCAGGCCGAGGTCGCATGACCCGCAGCCACCGCCACCAGCATGGCCATGAGACAGAAAACGGTTCGCTCCCCAGCGGTCCGCATTGCGGATTCCCCAATCCAATGGACGTCCAGCCTACGCCCTTCGCGCCACCTGTCTACGGCGACGAATGCGCACATGGTGAACCGCGGTAAACGCCGCCGGTTCCTCCGCGAACGTCAAACGGCGGCGTGATCGCTCACGCCGCCGTTCGTTTGTCGTCACTTGCCGCGACTATAGGCAGGCCAGCCCTATTGGCAGGCCAATCCTACTGGCAGGCCAATCCTACTGGCAGGCAAGGCACTCGTCGTAGTCGGTCTTGGCCGGGACGTCGAAGCCGCCGACCAGCTCGGCCTTCTCGCCGGCCCCGGCGTAGGACGCCCGCTGAACCGACTTGGAGCGCAGGTAATAGAGGCTCTTCACGCCGCGCTCCCAGGCCTGCCAGTGCAGCATGTGCAGGTCCCACTTGTCGACGTCGCCGGGCAGGAAGATGTTCACCGACTGGCTCTGGCAGATTTCCGGCGTACGGTCGGCGGCCAGTTCGACCACCCAGCGCTGGTCCAGCTCGAAGGCGGTCTTGAAGACGTCCTTGTCGTCCTGGCTCAGGAAGTCCAGGTGCTGGACCGAACCCTCGTGCTCCAGGATCGAACCCCACACCGCGTCGGTGTTCTGGCCCTTTTCCTCGAGCAGCTTCTCCAGATAGGGGTTCTTCACCGCGAACGAGCCCGACAGGGTCTTGTGGGTGTAGATATTGGCCGGGATCGGCTCGATGCCCGCCGACGTGCCGCCGCAGATGATCGAGATCGATGCGGTCGGGGCGATGGCCAGCTTGTGCGAGAAGCGCTCCTTGGAACCACGATCGGCGGCGTCCGGGCACGGGCCCTTCTCTTCACCCAGCGCGATCGAGGCCTTGTCGGCCTCGCGGCGCAGGTGCTTGAACATCCGCATGTTCCAGCTCTTGGCCAGGGCGCTTTCGAACGGCACGTTCTGGCTCTGCAGGAAGCTGTGGAAGCCCATCAGGCCTAGACCCACCGAACGCTCGCGCATGGCGGCGTAGGCGGCCGTCGCGGCCGCGTCGGGCGCGCGGTCGATGAAGTCCTGCAGGACGTTGTCGAGGAAGCGCATGACGTCCTCGATGAACGTCGGGTGGTCGCGCCACTCCAGGAAGGTCTCGGCATTGACCGACGACAGGCAGCAGACGGCCGTGCGGTCGTTGCCCAAGTGGTCGCGGCCGGTGTGCAGCATGATCTCGCTGCACAGGTTCGACTGGCGGACGCTGAGGCCCAGCTCACGCTGGTGGGCCGACATGGCGCGGTTCACGGTGTCGGAGAAGATCAGATAGGGCTCGCCGGTCTGCAGGCGCAGCTCCAGGATCTTCTGCCACAGGGCGCGGGCGTCGACCTCGCGCAGCACTTCCTGGGTCTTGGGCGAGCGCAGGCCGAACTTGGTCCCGTCGCGCACGGCGAACATGAACTCGTCGGTGATGTTCAGGCCGTGGTGCAGGTTCAGGGACTTGCGGTTGAAGTCGCCCGACGGCTTGCGGATCTCGAGGAACTCTTCGATCTCGGGGTGGTGCACGTCGAGATAGACGGCGGCCGAACCGCGGCGCAGCGAGCCTTGCGAGATGGCCAAGGTCAGGCTGTCCATCACGCGAATGAAGGGGATGATGCCCGAGGTCTGGCCCTGGCCCTTGACCTTCTCGCCGATCGACCGGACGCCGCCCCAGTAGGTGCCGATGCCCCCGCCGTTGGCCGCCAGCCAGACGTTCTCGTTCCAGACGTTGAGGATGCCGTCCAGGCTGTCGCTGACGGCGTTCAGGAAGCAGCTGATCGGCAGGCCGCGGTCGGCGCCGCCGTTCGACAGCACCGGGGTGGCCGGCATGAACCACAGGCGGCTCATATAGTCATAGACGCGCTGGGCGTGCTCGGCGTCGTCGGCGAAGGCCGTCGACACGCGGGCGAACATGTCCTGATAGGACTCGCCTGGCAGGAGGTAGCGGTCCTCCAGCGTGGTCTTGCCAAAGTCGGTCAGCAGGGCGTCGCGCGAGCGGTCCACCTGGACCTTCTGCACCAGCGCCAGCTGCGGGCGCTTGGCGGGCTTGATCGCCGCCAGACGGGCCTCGCTCCGGGTGTTCGTCTTCGCCGCTTCACTGCCGTTCATGACCAAAATCCATGCTCAATCAGCGTGTTCCGGTGAAGGGGATAGTCCCACCAGCCGCTATATCTTGTGGCTGAGGAGCCCCCTCAACCCACATATGGGGCCACAGTGGCTAATGACTCGTCAACGCCCCCGCCTTGAGTTTTTCGTTAACAAGCTGTGAACGCACCGAACTTGTGAGGCAGGATCAAGGGGTTGCCTCACCGAACTTTTTTCACCCGCGACAGACCGCCGCAAGGCGCCCCGAGACATCCGCCCCCGGACAACGTCGTTCGTTAACAGGCTGGCCACAAGGGATGGTGGCCGACTGTAGATGGGACCGCCAGGACGGGTCCCAGCGCCACCGTGAGGGAACGTCCTGAAACCGGGGCTTCCGGCCACCATGCCCTGTCGGCGTGACGTTTTCGAACGGCGCGATGGCGCGTCACAAAAGAAACGCGCGGACAAAAAGAAAGGGCCCGGCGTTTCCGCCGGGCCCTCCCGATAGGCAGTCGATTCGATCTTAGAAGTTGATCGAGATCGTCGAACGGCGGTTCAGCGGTTCCTTGACGCCATCGCCAGTAGCGACGGCCGGAGCGCTTTCACCCTTCCAGTCGACGCCGAGGACGGCGGCCGGGACACCTTGCGAGACCAGGGCGTCAGCCACGGCCTTGGCGCGGCGTTCCGAGAGCTTGGCGTTGTACTTCGGCGAGCCCGACGTATCGGTGTGGCCGACCACGACGATCTTGGTCGCGTGACCGTCGTTGGAGTACTTCGCGGCTTCCGTGACCACCGATTGTGCTTCCGGCGTCAGGACCGATTGGTCGAACGGGAAGTACACGATGAACTCGCGGGCCTCATAC
>NZ_JBFUJD010000116.1:0-12275 GCF_056401555.1 Caulobacter sp. P4_E5 | reverse complement strand
CTGTTCAGCAGTCTCAACCAGGCGCTGGCCTTTGGCGGCGCGGCGCTGACGCGGACCTTCTGCGGCGCGGCGCTGGACCTGTCGCGCGCGCGGCGCCTGGTGGTGTTCTCGCTGATCGCCGCCGTCAGCGCCGCGACGGAAGCCGTGGTTGGCCAGATCCTGGTCGAGCTGATCGACGGGGCGTCCGGCGACTTCTTTCATGCGTGGCTGCAATGGGCGCTGGAGGACGGCCTGGGCCTGCTGATCGCCACACCGGCGGCCCTGCTGCCTTTGAAGCAGAAGCGCCTGTTCCAGGCCCCGGGCGGCGCGCGCCTCGAGCGCCAGCTGCTGCTGGCGCTGACGGTCGCCCTGGCGATCGCGGCGTTCACCTTCGACAGGTTCATCGCCCTGACGCTGGTCATGCCGGTGCTGGTGCTGACGGCCTTCCGCGGCGGGCCGGGCTGGGTCTATGTCTCGGTGCTGACCACCAGCGTCGTCGCCATGGCGCTGACGGCCAACGGCCACGGGCCGATCGCCTTCATGGCGCCCACGGATCCCTTCCGCCAGCAGTTCATGGTCCAGCTGTTCATCGCCTCGACCTTCGCCACGGCCGTGCCCGCCACGGCCGCGCTCAGCGCGCGCAACCGCAGCGCCCAGCGCCTGGAGCGCGCCTATGCCGCCGTGCGCAAGGCCAAGGAAAAGGCCGAGGCGGCCAGCCGTTCCAAGTCCGAGTTCCTGGCCAATATGAGCCACGAGATCCGGACGCCGATGAACGGCATCATCGGCGTCGTCGGCGCGCTGGCCCGCACCGACCTGGCGCCGCGGCAGCGGGATATGGTCGAGCTGGTCGAGACCAGCGCCGACTCCCTGCAGGTGCTGCTCAACGATGTCTTGGACATGGCGCGGGTCGAGGCGGGGGAGTTGGCCATCCATGCCGAGACGTTCGACCTTCGAGCGACCTGCGAGACCATCGTCGAACTGTTCCGGGCCAAGGCCGAGGAGAAGGGCCTGGCCCTGGACCTGCGCGTCGCGCCGTCCGTCGCCGTTCGGCACGTCGGCGACGCCGCGCGCCTGAAGCAGATCCTCGGCAACCTGATCTCGAACGCCGTCAAGTTCACCGAGCGCGGCCAGGTGAGCCTGAGCGTCGAGGCCGCTCCGGAGATCGACGGAACCCAGGCGCTGACCCTGACGGTCACCGACACCGGCATCGGCTTCGACGCCGAGACCAGCCGGCGCCTGTTCGCGCGCTTCGCGCAGGCCGACGGCTCGATCACCCGGCGGTTCGGCGGCACGGGTCTTGGCCTGTCGATTTCCCGGGCCCTGACGCGGCTGATGGACGGCGAGATCGAGGTCGATTCCGTCCCCGGGGAAGGCTCCCGCTTCAGGGTGCGCCTGACGCTGCCGGTCGGCGTGGCCGCTGATCAACCCGGGCCGTCGCCCGATCCGGCCAAGCTCGCCCTGAACGCGGGACGCACGCTGAAGATCATGCTGGCCGAGGATCACGACATCAACCGCCGCGTCGTGGCCTTGATGCTGGAGGGGCTGGGCGTGGACCTGACCATGGCCGTCGACGGACAGGACGCCGTCGCGCGGTTCCGGCCCGGCGAATACGACCTCGTGCTGATGGACATGCAGATGCCCAACATGGGCGGCCTGGAAGCCATCGCCCATATCCGCCAGGCCGAGCGCGACGCCGGCGTGAAGGCGACGCCGATCGTGATGCTGACCGCCAACGCACTGCCGGAGCACCAGATCGCCGGCCTGACCGCCGGAGCCGACGCCTTCCTGACCAAGCCGATCGTCGCCGGCGCGTTGATGGAGACGATCGCCGGGCTGCTGGCCGCTGCGGACGTTCCGCAGGATGGATAGGCCTAGGCCTGCTCCAGCGCCTTGTCGAAGCCGAAGCGGTTGATCTGGGCGATCAGGTCGCGGTGGCTGGGCAGGTCCTGGGTGGCGCGGTCGGCGAAGCCGCGGATCTTGGCGAACAGCTTCTGCGCCGTCGCCACGTCGGGAAACTCGCCGGCCCCGTCGGCCAGGTCGGTCGGAAAGCCCATGCCGTACAGAATGTACTGGTAGTTGAAGAAGGCGAAGGTCTCGAGATCCAGGATGAAGTCGAACCGGGCCGGCGGGCGGTGGCGCCACTGATCCAGCAGGTCGATCAGCCGCTCGGGCATCGTGGCGGGTTGCGTATTCTCGCGCCAGAACGGCTCCGTCCGGCGGCTGAGACAGTAGTGCAGCTTCAGGAACACGATGATGTTGTCGTAGCGCGCCGCCATCAGCTCGTTGAAGCGGCGGGCCGGCGCCGCGACCGGGCCCGAGTGCGGGAACAGCTCGGCGATCATCGCCACGGCCGCCTCGATCAGGACGACGCCGGTGGACTCCAGCGGCTCCAGGAAACCGGCCGACAGGCCCACGGAGACGCAGTTCTTGATCCACTGCTTCTCGCGATAGCCGGCGTCGAAGCTGATCTTGCGGGGCTCGATGTCGACCTTGCCGAGATAGTCGCGCAGGATGGCCTCGGCCCGGTCGTCGGCGATGTGGTCGCTGGAATAGACGCAGCCGACGCCGCGGGTTCCGGCCAGGCCGATGTCCCAGGTCCAGCCGGCCTCGTGGGCGGTGGCGACGGTGTAGCTCTGGATCGGCGCGTCGGGGCGATCGTAGGGCGCGCGGCAGGCCAGGGCCCGGTCGGCGAACAGCACCGGCCGCGCCGACTTGAACGGCGAGCCCAGCGCCTTGCCGATCAGCTCGGCCCGGAACCCCGTGCAGTCGACATAGAGGTCGGCCGAGAGGACGCCGTGCTCGGGGCAGACGATGTGGGCGATGGCGCCGGTGTCGTCCAGGACCGTCTCGGTGAGGTTGCCCTTCAGGTGGCGCACGCCCAGTTCGCGACCGCGCTCGGCCAGCACCTGGGCCAGCTTGGCGGCGTCGAAGTGATAGGCGTAGTTCAGTGGCCCGCCGAAGTCGCTCTCGTGCGGCCGCTTGGGCGCGCGTTGGGCCTCGGCGACGCGGGCCTGGATGGTCACGGCCTCGGCGAACGGGACACGGGTGGCCTCGTTCTGCAGCAGCCAGTAGGGGGCGAGGCTCGCGCCCTCGGTCGAGAACGGCGCTTCGAACGGATGGAAGAAGCTGTGATGCCGGCCGCCCTCGGGCGCGCGGGCCCAGTCGACGAAGCGGATGCCCTGCTTGAACGTCGCCGAGGTCTCGCGGATGAAATGCGCCTCGTCGATGCCTAAGAACCGCAAGGTGTTGCGGATGGTGGGGAAGGTGGCCTCGCCGACGCCGATGATGCCAATGTCGGGCGATTCCAGGAGGGTGATCTCCAGGTGCGCCTGCTCGGCCACGCGCAAGGCCTTGGCCAGATAGGCGGCCGTCAGCCACCCGGCCGTGCCGCCGCCCACGATGAGGATGCTTCGCCTGCGTTGCATGCGGGATTGATAGCAGAGAGTTCGGGGAGGGGGAGGGAAGTTTGGGGGGGCGTCAGGGCTTCAAACGGTCCTCCGGCGCTCCCGATCCCGGATCTCCGTGGTCTGATCCAGCAACCAGTCTCGGAAGGCCTTGATCCGTGGCGCGTTGCGGCGGCTCTCCAGGTAGACCAGCCAATATCCGTCTCCGTCGGAGGCGGTGATGTCGAACGGCTGGACGAGTTGGCCCTTGGCCAGGAAATCGCTGTGGATGTTGCGCGTGAGGATCGCCGCGCCCTGATCCGTCATCGCCGCCATCGCGTCATAGATTTCCGTGTCCAGCCTGGCGCCGACGGTGACCCTGTCAGGGTCGAACTGAAGTCCCGCCGCCGCGAACCAGGACGGCCACCAGCTGTAGTCGGCGCAGAGCAATGCGACCTTGTAGAGATCCTCGGGCTCATGGATGCCCCCGACGCTCTCGGCGAGCCTGGGGCTCAGCATCGGCGTATAGTCAGCCCGGAACAGATAGTGCGCTTCGAGACCCGGCCAGTCGCCAGCCCCGGTCCGGATGCCCACGTCCATGTTCTCGCGCGTGAAATCGACCAATCGGGCGGACGCATTGATCTTCACCGCCAGATCGGGATGCATCAATTGAAAGCCGCCGAGGCGCACGGACAGCCAGTTCGACGCGAACGTGTCGACGCTGGTGACCGCGAGCACGCCGCTCGCGCGTCCTCTGGATGCAGTCCAGGCGTCCGCGAGAGCCGAGAACGCCCGCGTCGCTTGCGGCGCGAGCATTTCTCCGATTTCCGTCAGATCGATCCGGCGCGCACCCCTGATGAAAAGCGGCGCGCCCGCGCGCTCCTCCAGAATCTTGATCTGATAGCTCGCGGCCGACTGGGTCATGCCGAGTTCCTCGGCCGCCTTGGTGAAGCTGCCTAAGCGCGCGACGGCCTCGAAGACGCGAAGCGCGCCCAGCGGTGGCAGCTCCCAGCTCATGACGGATCAAATTTCCTTATGCATCGCGGCGTAAGTTCGATTGGTAGCCGAGCCTGCGTCGACGCACCATCTTCGTGCTGGATCAAAGAAACCGATGTCTTCTGGAAAGATCCGATCGAGATGAAGGGGTAAGCCCGTGATGAACGAGACTCATGATTCCCTCGCCAGAAGCCGTCGAACCATCGAGTCCTACGAGGGCTACGCGGACCGCTATGTTTCGATCAGGCGGGGGCCGAACGACAAGGAACAAGCCGCGCTTCGGCAAGTCGCATCGATCGCGGGTCTTGGCGGTCATGTCCTGGAAATCGGCTCGGGGCCGGGATGCGACGCGGATTATCTCGAGGGGCTGGGGGTCAAGGTTCGACGCACCGACGCCACGCAACGCTTCTTGGATTTGCAGGCGGCGCGGGGAAAGCAGGGTGACCGCCTGGACGTGATCACCGATCCGCTCGGCGGTCCCTACGACGCCGTGGTCGCCCAATATGTCCTGTTCCACGTGCCACGAGACCACATCGACTGCGTGCTGGCGAAGATCGCGGACGCCTTGAGGCCACGCGGCGCCTTCCTCGTGTCCATGCGCGAAGGGGACCATGAGACGGGCGGGGACTATCACGAGGTCTACTGGCGCCGGAACGATTTCGCCGCCCGACTGAAGGCGGCCGGCCTGATCACGCTTTGGGACGAGTCCAGCGCGGGTTCCGACGACGTGACTTGGAATACCTTCCTGACGCGAAGGGCGGTCTGACATGAGCGGACGATCGGTGGCGCTCACGGCGCCCGACCAGGCCTTGCTCGAGCGTCTCGCGCCGGTCGCGCGACGGATATTCACCGAGACCTTCGGACGGCTCTACGACCCGGGGGACTTCGAGCGCTTCTGCGATGGCGTCTATAGGCCTGGCGGAACGATGTCTCGCGACTTCGCCGACCCGGAAGTTCGTTGGCGTGTGGCGACCGTCCAAGGCGATCCGATCGGTTATGCCAAGCTCACGCCGCTGCGGGCTCCGGCTTCCGACGCGCGGGATGGCGCGATGGAGCTGCAGCAGATCTACGTCCTTTCGGAGTGGCATGGCGCTGGCGTCGCG
Organism: Caulobacter sp. P4_E5; assembly: GCF_056401555.1. Taxonomy (NCBI): domain Bacteria; kingdom Pseudomonadati; phylum Pseudomonadota; class Alphaproteobacteria; order Caulobacterales; family Caulobacteraceae; genus Caulobacter; species Caulobacter sp. P4_E5. The sequence continues at coordinate 6,814 of NZ_JBFUJD010000116.1, read as the reverse complement.
GCGCGCCTGATGCGCTGGGCTCTGGCGACCGCGCGGGCGCAAGGCGCGCCCGAGATCTACCTCACGGTGTTCGACCACAATGAGCGGGCCAAGCGCTTCTACGCGCGCCACGGTTTCGAGGAGGTCGCGCGCTGCACGTTCCAGCTTGGCGACCGCATCGACGACGATCGGATCTGGAGGGCGCGGCTCGACGGCCGATCGCCTCCCGTGCGGTTCCCGGACCCTGCGCCCTCGCGTGCGCCTGCCCATCGGAATGGAGATTGATCCCGTGAAATTGTTTTTCGCGTCGGGCTTCAGCAGCCTCGCCGATCACATCGCGCTGCTGGAGGCCGAGATTTCGTTCGAGATCGTGGCGGTGGAGCTGGAGTCGAAACGGCTCGCCGACGGCGGCGACTATCGCGACATCAATCCAAAGGGCCAGGTGCCGGCGCTGATGCTCGACGACGGCCAGGTCTTGACCGAGAACGTAGCGATCCTGGCTTGGATCGCCGACCGCGCACCGCGTCTCGCGCCGCCGGGCGAGCTGGGCCGCTACCGGTTGTTGGAAATGCTCGCCTTCATCGCCAGCGAGATCCACAAGCGCTTCCCGATCTATTTCTCGCTGCCGGAACAGGCGAGGGAGGCGGTGGCGCACGACATTGTCGGGCGGTTCGACTTCGTCGCGCCGCGCCTCGAGCGGGGCTATCTTCTCGGGGAGACGTTCAGCGTGGCCGACGCCTATCTGTTCGTCATGGCGCGCGGCGCGCTTCAACTCGGCTTTCCGCTCGGCGAGCCGTTCGCGGACTATGTCGCCCGCATCGAAGCGCGTCCCACCGTGCGGTCGGCCCTCAGGCGAGAGGCCGCCTAACCTCACCCCTTCGGCGTCACCTTGATCAGCTTGCCGTCCTCCTCGTCGGTCAGGACGTAGATCGCCCCGTCCGGCCCGACCGTGACATCGCGGACGCGGCCGCCGATGTCGGTGAACAGGCGCTCCTCGCCGACCACCTTGCCGTCCTTCAGGACCAGGCGGTCGACGTGCTGCTCCTTCATCGAGCCGATCAGCAAGCTGCCCTTCAGGGCCGGGAACAGGGTCGCCTCGTAGAAGGCCATGCCCGAGGGCGCGATCACCGGATCCCAGTAGTAGACCGGCTGCTCCAGCCCGTCCTTCTGGGTGAGGCCGTCGCCGATCGGCTTGCCGGAATATTCCTCGCCATAGGCGATGGCCGCCCAGCCGTAGTTCTTGCCGGGCTCGGGACGGTTCAGCTCGTCGCCGCCCTTGGCGCCGTGCTCGACGGTCCACAACTTGCCGCTGGGATCGAGGGCGGCGGCCTGGATGTTGCGGTGGCCCAGCGACCAGATCTCGGGCTTGGCCCCGGCCGTCTTGACGAACGGGTTGTCGGACGGGACCGAGCCGTCGGCGTTGATGCGGATCACCTTGCCCAGCGTGGCGTCCAGGTGCTGAGCCTGGACGCGGCCCTCCAGGATCGAGCGCTCGCCGGTGGTGATGAACAGCTTGCCGTCGGGGGCGAAGACCAGCCGGCCGCCGAAGTGCAGGGCGCTGTCCATCTTCGGCGCCTGGCGCCAGATGACCTGGACGTTCTCGAGCTTCGGCGCGGCGCCCAGCACGAGCTTGCCGCGCGCCACGGCCGTGCCGTTCACGCCGCCTTCCGCTTCCGCATAGCTCCAATAGACCAGGCCGTTGCTGGCGTAGGCGGGATCCAGGGCCACGCCCAGCAGGCCGCCCTGGCCCTCGGCGTACACGGCCGGCAAGCCGGCGACGGCGGGCGACAGCTTGCCGTCCTTGCCGAAGACGCGCAGGCGTCCGGCGCGCTCGGTCAGCAGGATCTCGCCCGACGGCAGGAAGACCATGCCCCACGGGTGGTCCAGGCCGCTGGCCAGGGTCGCGTACTGGCCCATGACGCCCGAGTTCAGGCCCGGCGCCCGGGTCTGGCCGGCGAAGGCGGGCTTCTGCTCGGGGGCGTTGGGCGGGCGGGTCTCGACCGGAGGACCTTGGCCGGTCTGTCCCGGCTGGGCGGGCGCCGGGCCACAGGCGGCCAGGGCGACGAGGATGGCGGCGGCGGAGGCGGGGAGGGACGAACGCATGAGTCGGCCTTAATCCAGGACTGTGACGGCAGATAACAGGTCAGATCAGGGTTCGATCAAGCACCCGGGCTCGGATTTGACGCGCAGGTCCGAGAACCAGCCGATCGTCGCCGGCCCGATCCACAGGGCCACGGCGCCCTTGGCGTCGGCGCCATGCTTCAGGTCGTGGACCACCAGGGTCGGCTGGCTGGCGCCGTCGACGAACAGGCGCGCCTCGGTTCCGCAGACGCGCAGCCGCATCGTGGTCCAGCGGCGCGGGACGAGGTCGACATAGGTCTCGTAGACGCCGGGCGTCTCCTTGCGCAGCCGCTCCCACGGAAAGGCGGGCTGAGAGACGTACTGGACGGCGTGGTTGCGCTGGATCTGGTCGTGGGCGCGGCCGTTCTTCATCCGCAGATAGAAGGCCTCGTAGGTTTCCTTGTCCTTCAGGCGGAAGGCGAGACCCGCGAAGGCCCGGATCGACGCGGCCGCGCCGGGCAGGGCGTCGGCGGCGACGCGCACCTCGATCTCGCCCTCGTGGAATTCTGGTCCGGGCGCGATGGCCAGGGTCGGGTCGGCCACGACCGCCGTGCCGGCGATCGGCGTCAGCTCGACGGCCTTGCGCCCCTCGAACGTGGTCTCGCGCAGGGTCACGCCGTGCGGCTGGGCCTGGGCCAGGGCCTGGGCGGCGAGAAGGGCGGCGACGAGCTGCATGAAGCCTCAGAGGTCGAGCGGGATTTCGCGGCGTTCGGCGGCGGCGCGCTCAGTTAGGTCCAGAAGATGYATCACGCGCAAGGCCTCCTCGACCGGTACGGGCGAGGGCGCGCCGTGCAGGATCGCCTCGCGCACGCCAGCGTAGAAGGCGCGGTAGTCGGCCGGTTCGGGCGAAACGTCGGCATGGACCTGGGCGTCGTTCTCGACCGTGGTCAGCACGCCGTGGCGGCTGTCGCGGCCCCAGCCGGGCGCGCCGGGAACCATGCCGGCCTTCAGCTGGGCCTCCTGCGGGTCGAGGCCGTGCTTGACGAAGCTGCCGCCCGTCCCGTGGACGGCCAGGCGCAGGTCCGAGGCGGCGGTCAGCAGGCTGCCGTGCAGGATCACCCGCAGGGTCGGATAGCGCAGCACCACGTGGAAGTAGTCGTCGGCCCCGGCTCCCTGACGCTGGATCCCGATGTCGGCGGCCACGGCCAGGGGCTCGCCAAACAGGACGAGCGCCTGGTCCAGCAGGTGCGGCCCGAGGTCCATCCAGGCGCCGGATCCTGGGCCAGCCCGCTCGCGCCAGCGGTCGCGGACCACGGGGCGGAAGCGGTCGAAATGGCTCTCGTACTGGACGACCTCGCCAAGGGTCCCGTCGGCGATCAGGCGCTTCACGGTCAAGAAGTCGCTGTCCCAGCGGCGGTTGTGGAACACGGTCAGCAGCTTGCCGGYGGCTTTCGCCGTTTCGGCCATGGTCCGGGCCTCGGCGGCGCTGAGCGCGAACGGCTTGTCGACCACCACATGCTTGCCGGCGGTCAGCGCGGCGATCGCCTGGGGGGCGTGCAGAGCGTTGGGCGTGGCGATCACCACCAGGTCGATCGCCGTATCGGTCAGGGCCTCGGCGAGATCCGGGACGACACGAGTGTCGGGGAAATCGGCGGTGACCTTGGCCGGGTCGCTGGACACGACGGCGCGCAGGGCCAGGCCTGGCGTCGCGGCGATCAGCGGCGCGTGGAACGTCTTGCCGACATAGCCGTAGCCGACCAGGGCGACGTTGAGCGGGGAGGAGGCGGGCATGGCCGCGTTCTAAACGAAAAAGGCCGGGGATTTCTCCCCGGCCTTTCCGTGTCTCAAGAATGTGATCCGCTGTTCTGGGATGGGCCCTAGAACTTCACGGGCTCCATCTTCGGCGTGAGGACGTGGATGACGATCAGGGCGATCAAGTACGCCGAGCCGGCGACGACGAAGATCGGGGTGTAGGTGCCGATCTGCTCGAGGACGTTGCCGATGTACTTGGAGAAGGCCATGCCGCCGAGCGCGCCCAGCATGCCGCCGATGCCCACCACCGAGCCGACGGCCCCGCGCGGGAACACGTCCGAGGGCAGGGTGTAGAGGTTGGCCGAGAAGCCCTGGTGGGCCGCCGTGGCGATGCCGATGATCAGCACGGCCAGCCAGACGCTGTCGGCCTTGGCGGCGAACATGACGGGCACGGCCAGCAGGGCGCAGATCAGCATGGTGGTCTTGCGAGCGTTGTTGATGCTCCAGCCGCGCTTCATCAGGTTCGACGACAGCCAGCCGCCGCCGACGCTGCCGACGTCCGACAGCAGGTAGATGGCGATCAGCGGCGGACCGAAGGTCTTCAGGTCCAGGCCGTAGCGCTTGCCCAGGAAGTCGGGCAGCCAGAACAGGAACATCCACCAGATCGGGTCGATCAGGAACTTGCCCAGGGCGAAGGCCCAGGTCTCACGCTTGGTCAGCAGCTTGGTCCAGCCGATCTTCTCGACCGGGTCGGCCGGATCCTGCTCGATATGGGCCAGTTCGGCCGCGCTCAGGTTCTTCTGTTCGCGGGGGCGGCGGTAGACCAGCAGCCAGATCGGCAGCCAGATCAGGCCGGCGACGCCGGTGACGATGAACGCCATCTGCCAGCCGAAGGCCAGCACGATGCCGGGCACGACCAGCGGGGTGACGATGGCGCCGATGTTGGTGCCGGCGTTGAACAGTCCGGTGGCGAAGGCGCGTTCCTTCTTGGGGAACCACTCGGCCACGGCCTTGATGCCGCCCGGGAAGCCACCGGCTTCACCGACGCCCAGGCCCATGCGGGCGATGGCGAAGCCGCCGAAGCCGCGCGCGGCGGCGTGGGCGATGTGGGCCACCTGCCAGATGAAGAACGCGATGCCGAAGCCCCAGCGGGCTCCGATCTTGTCCATGATCTTGCCCCAGGCCATGTAGGCCACGGCGTAGGCCAGCTGGAAGTAGAAGACGAGATCCGCGTAGTGCGTTTCGTTCCAGCCGAATTCCTTCGACAGGTCCGCCTTCAGAAGCCCGATCGTCTGACGATCGACGTAGTTGATGACCATCGCCGCGAATAGCAAGCTGACGATCACCCACCGATACCGTCCGATTTTCTCGGACGGGGCGGGCGTCTGCGAAACGTCCATGGACACGCCTTCCTTCCCCGAGAGCTCGCGCCTCTCCGGATTTTTCATCCGAATGAGGCGGCGACCGCTCCAATCAACAATGTTTAGAGCATGACCCCCGGCGAAACCGCCATACGATTTCGGGCGTCGCGCTCGCGCTCGTTATTTCGCCGGCACGGCGACGCAGTCCACGGTTCCGTACGGGCCGAAACTGATGTGGGCGACGTCGCCGGCGGCCACGTCGTGAATGCCCGTGGTCGCGCCGGTGGTGACGATCATGCCCTTCTTCAGCGGCTTGCCCCGCGCGGCCACGGTTCCCAGCAGGAAAGCCAGGGCGGCCAGCGGAGAGCCCGGAATGGTCGCGGCCGTGGCCGTGCCCACCGACTTGCCGTTGATGATGGTCTCGACCGGCATATCCTCCCAGGCGACGTCGCGCCAGTTGGAAATGGCCTGACCAATGATCTGACCATCGTTGTTGCCGAAATCGGACGCCACGACGGTGGGGCCCAGGGCGTTGATGGTCTTCAGCGGGCTGCCCGCGATCTCGACGCCGACCAGCAGCTCGCCCACGTATTCGGCGGCCTCCTCGGCGGTCCATTCGGTCTTGTCGGCCGGGGCGTCCTTGCCCAGGCGGACGATGAACTCGGCCTCGACGGCGCRGAAGCCGCCGTCGATGGCGCGGAAGGTGTTCGGCTCACCGGTCGAGGCTTGCTGGACCTTGGACTTGAAGATGCAGCCGGCCAGGCGCTCGGCGCCGAGGCGCTCGCGATGCTGCGGCGGCACCAGGCCGACCTTCCAGCCGACCAGCTCGTCAGGCCACAGATCGATGGCGATATCCTGCACCGCGTAGCCCTCGGCCATGCTCGAGGGAATCACCCCGCCCGGATAGCCGGGGACGCTGACGCCCGCTTGACGAGCCTTGACGAACTGGGGGGCGATGGCCGCGGGGGTGAAAACCTCGCTGTCGGCCTCAGAAACGGTCACGCCGTAGATCCTCCCTCGATTTCGGCACGGGTCCCGCTTGGCGGGGGTTGTCACGTCTCTAGTGGAAACCGGTGTCATTGACAATGCGGCCGTGAAGCGCGCCGCTTCGGGGCGGCCGATCAGCGGAGAGGACCGGATGACTTGACACCCGTAATAGCGGGTATAGCGTCCCCCGAGAATTACGGATGTAAGCGTCATGCACATCACCGCCGCGGAAGCCCATGTCATGGAAGCGCTTTGGCGCCGCCAACCGATGTCGGCCGACGACCTGGTCGCCGAGGTCGGGGCTTCGCAGGCCTGGGGCGAGGCCACGGTCAAGACGCTGATCAACCGCCTCTTGAAGAAGAAGGCGATCAAGTCCGAGCGCGCCGATGGCAAGCACGGCTACCGGCCGCTGATCGACCGCAGCGCCTATGTGCTGTCCGAGAGCCAGGGCCTGCTCGACCGCCTGTTCGAGGGCCAGCTGGCGCCGTTGATCAGCCACTTCGCCCAACACCGCCCGCTGAAGGCCGACGAGGTGGAGCGGCTGAAGAAGCTGATCGATGAGATGGGCGAGGGGCGCTGAGGGGGCGGGTTTCTTTCCGCAGCCATTCGAAATCCGTGTCATCCCGGAAGCCTCGCAGAGGCTGTCCGGGACCCAGGAGCCGGCGCAGTGCGGT
>NZ_JBFUJD010000115.1:0-12393 GCF_056401555.1 Caulobacter sp. P4_E5 | reverse complement strand
CTGTCTTGTTTCGCTGCTGGCCCTGACCAGCGCCGCGCGCGCCGACGACACGCCTCGCCCCATTCGCCTGAACCAGACGGGTCTCGAGACCCTGGGTCCCAAGCGCGCGGTGCTGGCCGATCCTGCGACCACGCCGCTGGACTGGACCCTGCTGGACGCGTCAGGCGCGGTGGCCGCCCAGGGCAAGACAAAAGTATTCGGCGACGACGCCGCCTCGGGCGAGCATGTCCACCAGATCGACTTCTCGGCCTTCCGACGGGCCGGCGACGGCTATCGCCTGAAGGCCGGCGCGGCCGAGAGCCGCCCTTTCACCCTGCGCGCCAAGCCGGACGGCAAGCTGACCCGCGCGGCCCTGTCGTTCTTTTACCAGCAGCGCGCCAGCGTGCCGATCGAGGCGCGTTTCGTCGAGCGCCCCAACCTGGCCCGCCCCGCCGGCCACGCCCCGGACAGGGCGACCTGCTTCGACCAGGCCGACGAGCGGGGCCAGGTCTGGCCGGGCTGCGACTACACGCTGGACGCCAGCGCCGGCTGGTACGACGCCGGCGACCACGGCAAGTACGTCGTCAACGGCGGCGTCTCGGTCTGGACCCTGGTCAACGCCTATGACCGCGCCGCCGTGCTCAAACGCCCCGCGGCGCTGAGGGCCCTGGGCGACGGCTCGCAAGCCCTGCCGGAAAACGCCAACGGGGTTCCTGACATCCTGGACGAGGCCCGCTTCGAACTGACCTTCCTGCTGGCCATGCAGGTCCCACAGGGCAAGTCGCTGCAGGTTCCCGTCGGCAAGCAGACACCCTTGGGCGGCAAGCTGAAACTCACGCCGATCGACGCCTCCGGCATGGCCCACCAGAAGATCGCCGACCGTTACTGGACCGGCCTGCCGACCGCCCCGGCCGACGACAAGCAGGTGCGCTATCTCTATTACCCGACGACGGCCGCGACCCTGAACCTGGCCGCCGTCGCCGCCCAGGCCGCGCGCGTGTGGAAGACCATCGACCCGGCCTTCTCGGCCAAATGCCTGGACGCCGCCCGCCACGCCTTCGCCGCCGCGCAGGCCCATCCCGACATCTACGCCATCGGCCCGTTCACCGGCAGCGGCGGCTATGGCGACGGTGACCTGACCGACGAGGTCTACTGGGCCGCCGCAGAGCTCTATGCGGCTACCGGCGAAGCCTCGTACGAGAAGGCCCTGCGCGCCTCGCCCCTGTTTCTGGCCTCGCCGACGGCCGGCGCGCGACCAACGGGCGATATTGGCTGGAGCTCGGTCGGCGCCCTGGGCACGATCACCCTGGCCCTCGCGCCCAACGGCCTGAAGCCGGACGAAGTCGCCCAGGCGCGCGCCAACCTCACGGCCAGCGCCGGCAAATACCTGTCCGACGACATCAGCCAGGGCTACGCCCTGCCCTATGCCGCGCCCGGCTATCCGTGGGGGTCGAATTCGGCGGTGCTGAACCGGGCCGTGGTGCTGGGCCTGGCCCACGATTTCACCGGCGAGATCGCCTACCGCTACGGCGCGGTGGACGCCCTGGACTATGTCCTGGGCCGCAATCCGCTGGACCGCTCCTACGTCACCGGCTTCGGCGCGCGGCCGATGCGCCATCCGCACCACCGCTTCTGGGCGCATCAGGCCGATCCGGCCTATCCCGAGCCGCCGGCCGGCGTGCTGTCCGGCGGCCCCAACTCGACCAGCATGGGCGATACGGTGGCCAAGGACATGAAGGGCCAGTGCCGGCCCCAGACCTGCTGGACCGACGACTACCGCGCCTTCACCCAGAACGAGGTGGCGATCAACTGGAACGCCCCGCTGGTCTGGGCCTCGGCCTTCCTGGACGACACGGCGCGATAGAACGATCTCTGCCTCGAGGTCCAGATCAAACCTTTTCCCTCGTCATCCCGGCCGCAGCGAAGCGGAGAGCCGGGACCCAGGGGCTACCGCACTGGGCTTGGCCCCTGGGTCCCGGATAGCGCTACGCGCTTCCGGGATGACGAGGGTTTGAAGTTTCAATTGCCGATCCCTCAGTCGCTCAATTCAGAGCGGACCTCAGCGCTGGACGAACTCACGCGGGATTTCGGGCGGGACGCAGCCCGGCGACGAGGGCCTGGGCGGCGCCTCCTGCGCGGCGGACGGGACCCCCACGCCGCGGATCACCTGGACCTGTTTCAGGCAGCGGCCGTCGGCCGTACGCTGCATGCGGATCTTGCGGATCTCGAACTTGCGCGGCTCGGCCGCCTTGACCCAGGCATAGGCGCCGACGCTGCCCGCGCCGCCGACGGCGATGGCCAAGGCGGCGCTGGCCGCCACCCAGGCCGGCCCCAGCGACCAGCGGTGCGCGGGCGGATTGGAGCCGGGCGGCTCCTCGAAGATCCAGCGATAGCCCAGCTTGGGCACGGTCTCGATGAAGCGCGGCGCGCGGGCGTCGTCGCCCAGGGCGCGGCGCAGCTTGGCCACCGCTTGGCTCAGCGCCTCGTCGGAGCCGTCGACCTCGCCCCACACCGTCTCGATCAGGTGACCGCGCGAGGCCGTCAGACCCGGCCGCTCCACCAGGGTCAGCAACAGGTCGAAGACGCGCGGCTCCAGATTGCTGGCCCCTGAAGGGGCCCGGACCCGACGGCTCTCGACGTCGATCGACACCTCGCCGAACGCCATCCGCGGGCGGGGTCGGCATAGTTCAGCTTTCCGAGAGCTTTCCGTCAGGACTTCCACGCGCCGATCATCCCCCATGCGTCCGATCACGCATAAGGAGACGAACTGTGCGGCGCAATTTGGTCATCGCGATCGGGACAAGCCTGGCCCTCGTCACATTCCACCCAGCCCTGCCCCAGGAGCCGCCCCCGCCGCCCGCCCCAGCGTCGGTCGCCGCCTCGCCGGCCGACTACGCGGCGGCGGTCGAGAGCCTGGCCGGCAAGCTGGAGACCGCCTATGTCGAGCCCGCATACGGCAAGCAATACGCGGCGATGCTGCGGGCCAACCAGGCCGCCTACGCGCAAATCACCGACCCGGCCGCGCTGGCCAAGCGCCTGACCGAGGATCTGCGGGCGGTGCATCCGGACAACCATCTGCGGGTGGCGCTGGGCGGTCCCGACGGCGGTCCCGGCGCGGGTCCCCGGCGCATGCGCATCGGTCCGGGCCCTGGTCCTGGTCCTGGTCCTGGCGGCGGAGCGCGGCCGCCCGCGATCGAGGATCCCAAGTGGATCGCCGACGGCGTCGCCTACATCAAGTTCAACATGTTCGACGGCTCGCCCGAGACCCTGGCGACGCTGGACACCTTCATGAAGGAGCATGTGGACGCCAAGGCGATCATCTTCGACGCCCGCGCCCATCGCGGCGGCGGCCCGGCCGAGATGAACGTCATCCTGCCCTACCTCTACGCCCAGCCGACGCGGCTGGTCGGCATGGACATGGCCCAGTCCATCGTCGATGCGCGCGGCGACCCGACGCAGGGGGATCCCAACATGCGCCCGGTCAGCGCGCCCCAGGGCGTGCATCGGCGCGAGCATTGGGTGACGCCCAACGCCGAGACCCGCCTGCGCGACGCCAAGGTCTTCTACCTGACCTCGCCCCGCACCGGCTCGGCCGCCGAGCACCTGGCCCTGGCCTTCAAGCGCACCCACCGCGCCACCCTCGTCGGCGAACACACCGGCGGCGCCAACCACTTCGGCGGCTTCGAATCCCTGGGCGCGGGCCTCGCCGCCTTCATCCCCGTGGGCCGGACCTTCGACCCGGACACCAATTGGGACTGGGAAGGCGTCGGCATCCAGCCCGACGTCGCCGTGCCGGCCGAGCAGGCGCTGGACAAGGCTCTGGAGCTGGCGAAGGGCTAAAGGCCCAGCGAGGCCTTCAGGAACGCGTCGGCCTTGTCGAGCAAGGTCGCGCGGGCGGCGGCGTCGTTCAGCTGGTGATTCAGGCCCGGGAACTCGACCAGCTCGGCCTTGCCGCCCGCCGCCTTCAGCCGCGACAGCATCAGGCGAGACTCGCCGATGCGGACGTTGGAATCCTCGTCGCCGTGGAACATCAGCACCGGCGCCTTGATCCGCTCGGCGTTCTGGGCGGGCGAGCCCTCCTTCACGTGCGGCCCCCGCCCGATGAAGGCGTCGGTGATCTTGTAGTCGGTGAACACCCGCCGCTCTTCTCGCAGTGCGTCGAGGTCGGTGACCGGCGCCACGGCGACGATGGCCTTGAAGAGATCCGGGTCCAGCACCGACGACTGCAGCGCCGCGTAGCCGCCGTACGACCAGCCGACGATGGCCAGCTTGCCCGGCGCGGCGATGCCCTGGGCCGTCAGCCAGCGGCCGGCGTCGTTGACGTCGCCGATGGCCGTCTTCCAGGACTGGAAGCCGTTCTTCTGGAACCACGCCTCGCCATAACCACTGGAGCCCCGATAGTTGGGCTGCAGGACCGCATAGCCCTGGTGGGCGAAGAACTGGGCCAGCCAGTCGAACCCCCACTCGTCGCGCGAACTGGGCCCGCCGTGCGGCAGCACGATCGCCGGCAGGTTCTTGCCGTCGCTCCCCGGCGGCAGGGTCAGATAGGCCGGCACCATGGTTCCGTCGGCGGCCTTGTAGCTGACCGGCTGAACCGGCGAGAGCTTGAACGCGTCCAGTTCGGGTCGGTCGGGCATGACCTCGCTGAGCTTCTTGGCGGTCTTGTCGAACAGGTAGTAGCGGCCGGGATCGACGTCGCTGCCGGCCCATAGCAGCAGGCGCGCGCCGTCCTGGCTGGCGTCGACGAAGTGAACGCTGGGATGGCCCGGCAGCGCCTTCGACAGGGCGTTGGCCAGACCTTGCAGCGCCGGGTCGAAGAACACCGCCTGGCGCTTCTCGGTGGCGAAGCTGGCGCCGACCACCCGCCGGTCGCGACCGATCCGGATCAGGCGATCGACATCCACGTCGTCACGGGCGAGCAGCACCTCGCGCTTCAGCGTCCCGTCCAGACCGACACGGACCACCGCCTGGCGGCCGTTCACCCATTCGTAGCCGTAGGCGGCGTTGAGGTCACGGTCGACGGCGACGGGCGCGAAGCCGGTGTGGGCGTCGTCGTCATAGGTGCTGAGCGGGGTCCACGCCCCGCCGCCGGCGGGACGATACAAGTAGTTCACTCGCGCGGTGCTGTAGCCGACATTGGTCCTGGGCTGCTGGCCGACGATGCGGACCGCGCCGTGCTGGTCGGAGATGAACTCCACCGCGTCGCCGCGCGGCGGCTCCACCGGCGTGCGAGCCAAGGTGGTGCTGTCGACCCGCTCCACGCCCACGCCTTCGCGCTGGTTGCCCAACAGCGTTCCGGTGGTGCCCTCCTCGGCATAGTTGCGGGTCATCAGCACCGCGCCGGAGGCGTCGTCGGCGAGCCAGTCGATCACGCCGCCGCCGGACTGCTGATAGCTCCAGACGAAATTGCGCGTGCGGGCGCTCAGCTCCACCACCTTGCCGCCGTCGGCGTTGAGGGCCGCCAGCCGCGAGAAACCCAGCTTACGGGCGTCGCGCACCAGCAGCATGTAGATGTTGCAGGCTAGGCGCGTGTTCGACACCCAGCCGCAATCGGTGACCCGATCGGGATTGCCGCTCGACGTCAGGATCGGCTTGGGCTGGCTCGACCCGTCGAGCGGCGCCACGAACAGCGCCGTGGCTTGTCTGTTCGCCAGGGCCTGCACCAAGGCCACGGACTTGCCGTCGGGCGACATGCTGGCGTCCACGACCCTTTCGCGCGCGCCAAAGGCCTTGGCGGCGGCCGACGGTTCCGCCTGGACAGACGGCGCCAACGCTGAGAAGGCCAGGCCCGCGACCAGTCCGTACGAAACTCTCGACATGCGACTCTACCTGAAATGGGCGCCCCGATATGAGCCCACTAGAGGTCAAGCTTGCCGCGAAAATCAAGACGCCGCATCGGCCGCTTGAGTAGCCGCCCGAGCCGGGCTAAACGGAGCGTCCCTTTGGCGGGCGTAGTTCAGAGGTAGAACGCAAGCTTCCCAAGCTTGATGTCGGGGGTTCGATTCCCCCCGCCCGCTCCAAGGTCCCTTCCTCCTCCCTCCGCCCTTTGTTGAACGCCCCCTTTGTTGACCATGGGCGCCTTCCGGCGCACGATCGCTCAAACAGACGTTTGGGAGAGAACGCCATGGCCGACGGCGAGGATCATCCGCGCGCCCAGTTCCACGCCATGACCGACGGCACGCCGCAGGACTGGGCGATCATCGCCGAGGCCTCGATGGAGTTCGGCCGCGAGCTGCCGACCCGGCTGATCGCCCACCTGGGCCTGCTGCGCGGCGACTGTGGCGGCTTCGCCATCGACCGGCTGGAGCACAGCCTGCAGACCGCGACTCGCGCCCACCAGGCCGGCGAGGACGAGGAATATGTCGTCTGCGCCCTGCTGCACGACGTCGGCGACATCCTGGGGCCGCGCAATCACGCCGACATCGGCGCGGCGATCCTGCAGCCCTTCGTGTCGGAGCGGAACCACTGGATGGTGGCCCATCACGCCATCTTCCAGGGCTACTACTTCTTCCACCACCTGGGTCTGGACCGCGACATGCGCGACCAGTTCCGCGGCCATCCCGACTTCGAGCACACGGCCAAGTTCTGCCACGTCTACGACCAGGAAGCCTTCGACCCCAGCTTCCAGTCGATGCCGCTGGAGGCCTTCGAGCCGATGCTGCAGCGGGTGATGAGCGCGCCGAAGCGCTCGATCTACATGCCGGCGCGGGCCGCGGCGGAGTAGACGCCCCCTCCGGCCCTCCGGGCCACCTCCCCCGCTTCGCAGGGGAGGAGGAGATCATCCTCCCCCCGTGCAACGGGGGAGGTGGCGCGATGCGCAGCATCGTCACGGAGGGGGCGCTCCCCTACTCCACCCGCTCGGCCTTGATCCCCAGCTTGGCCAGCTGCGCCTGGAGGCTGTCGGGCCCCACCAGGTGACCCGAGCCTACCGCCACGAAGCTGACACCCGAGCCGGCCAGCTTGGTTTTCAGCTGCCCCGCCCAGTCCTGGTTCCGCTTGACGATCAGGAGCTCGTAGAGCTCGGGATATTCGCCCTTCATCTCCGAGATGAACTCGCGCTCCAGTTCGGCCGTGTCGCCGGCGGCCCAGGCGGCGACCATCTTGTCGATCTTGCCGACACCTTCGTCCACGTCGTCCAGGGTCGCGCTCAGGAAGTCGGCCTCGGTCTTGGCCGGCAGGTCGGCGAAGAAGCGGATCTGCTGCTCGGGGGTCTCGAAGGCGTTCTGGGGCTTGCCGGCGGCCTTGACCTCCTGGGTCAACACCTGCTCGACGCCGCTCTTGGGATCGTAGCCAGCCTTGATCACCGGGACCATCGCCAGCGACACCGCCGCCAGCCACGGCCGCATCATGTCCAGCATCTGGGGCGGCACGCCGCCGCCCTGGGCCAGCGCGCTGGCGTGCTGGAACTTGTCGGGCGCGATCTTGGTCGACAGCGGGTGGGCCGGGTCGAGGCCGTATTTCAGGACCAGCGGCTGCATGGTCGCCGGATCGTCGGCGCCGATGATCTCCAGCGTCAGGTCGCCGCTGGTCTTCAGGGCTTGGTCGATCTTGGCCGAGCGCCATTGGGTGTCGGGCTTCAGCACGTGGATCGTGCCGAACAGATAGAGGGTCGAGTCCTTGTCCTTGACCGCCCACAGCGCGGGCTCGGCCAGGGCCGATCCGGCGAAGCCTAGGGCCAGGACCGAAACCAGACCCGCCGCGACACGACGAGCCGACCGACTAAAACTGAGCAGCATGGGATCCCCGTTCGACTTGCGGCTTAAGACTTGAAGCGCGCCGCCGACGGACGCAAGCGTCGTCGGCGGCTCCAGCGGCTACTTCAGGAAGGCGTCGACGGCGTCGGCGAAGGCCTTGGGCTGGTCCAGCATGATGAAGTGACGGCTGTCGTCGATCCGCTTCAGGCTCACGCCCGGCAGGGCCGCATAGGCGTCGGCATAGGTCTTGTCGATCATCGCCGTCGGCGCGCCCATGGCCGGGTCATAGGGATAGAGCAGCGTGGTCGGGGTCTTGATCGCGGTCAGGTCGCCGCGGGCGTCGGTGGTCAGCAAGTCGTACATGGCGCGGCCGACGACCGACTGGGACGAGGCCTTGGACCACGCCAGCGCCAGCGTCTGGCCCTCGGGCGACTTGACGAAGCGCGGCATGGTCATCGCCTGCTGGCTGGCGAAAGCCTCGGGACTCATGGCGATCGTCGCGTCGCGCATGGCCGCGGCCTGCGGCTTGACGCTCTCGACCGTGGCGGCCGGCGAGAACAGCACCGAGAAGAACGGCAGGCTGTCGACGACCATCAGCCGGCTGACGTCCTCGGGGTGGCGGCGGGCCAGCAGCAGGCCGGTGAAGCCGCCCATTGAGTGGCCGATCACGGCCGGCGATTTCAGGTGCGCCGACTTGATGTAGCCGTCGACGGCCTCGACCAGGGGCTCGACCACCGCCCCCTCGGCGTTGCCGGCGACCGGCGCCCCGGCGAAGCCCGCCACCTGCACGACGTGGACGCGGTGCGTGGCCGACAGCTGCCTGACGGTGGCGTCCCAGACCGCACCGGACGAAGCCAAGCCGGGGATCAGGACGACGTCAGGACCCTTGCCGGCGACCGTCACCGAAATGCGGTCACCACCGGCGGCTCCGGCCGCCGGAGTAAGAGGAAGCGCGTGGGCGTGGTTGCCGCCGAACACGCCAATGGCGGCAAGGACAGCGACGAAGATGGCGAAGAGGCGGAAACGAGGCGTGGGTCTACGCATGACGTTCTCCTTGAATGAAGCGTGCGAAAGGGTTCGGCGACGGGCGCCGAGCGGATTGCGAAGGTTGGAAGACGATCGGAGGTCTAGCTGGCCAGGCCGCGGCGCCAGATAACGACGCCGGTGATCGCGAGGTAGGCGGTCATCATCACGGTGGCGACGTCCCACAGGGTCAGGACCGGCAGCAGACCCAGCTTCTCCCCCGCCGCCCACAGGAACAGCGCCCCCAGCAGGATGACGAAGGTCACGGCCGAGATCTCGGCGGTCGCCCGGCGCATCAGCTCGTCACTCTGGATCCAGATGGTGATGTTGCTGGCGATCTGGATAAGGAACAGGGCCAAGAGGCCGATCATGGTCGCCGAGGCGATCAAGGGCGGGACTGGATCCAGGGCGGCCCGGACGATCACCGGCGCGGCCAGCATCAGGCCAGCCAGGGCCAGCACCCCGCCGTTCCGGGCGTAGAAAAGCGCCTGGACCGAGGTGGCCGGACGGCCACCCTCCGGATCGATCCGACGGCCCAGAGCGCTGCGGCTGGCGCTGACGATCATGGTGATCGCGCCGACGCCCAGCAGCAGCAGGGCCAGAAAGAGGGCCAGCACATCCGACCAGCCCAGGTCGGGCGCGGTCCAGACGCCGGCGTCCTCCAGCCGAGCCAGATACTTGCCGACCAGATAGCCGAGCGGCGCGCCGACGACGGCGAAGACCAAGGCGCGGGCGGCGCGGTTCGAACCGAGCGGCGTGGGGGATTTGGAGGAGAAAGTCATGGTGGTGTCCTCGAAGCAGGCGGGCCTCAGGCCTCGTCCTGGAAGATGGTTTCGATGGCTTGGCCGAAGAGACGGGCGATCTTGAAGGCCAGCGGCAGGCTGGGATCGTACTTGCCCGTCTCCAGGGCGTTGATGGTCTGGCGGGAGACTTCCAGGCGATCGGCGAGGTCGGCCTGGCTCCAGTCCCGCTCGGCGCGCAGCACCTTCAGGCGGTTCTTCATTGGTACCGCCTGCGGATGAGGGGTTGGCTGAAGCCCCAGGCCAAACAGAACAGCGGGAAGACCAAGTACAGCGGCGGGTTGGGAACGACCCCAGCATTGCTCAGGAACCCCCAGACCGTGGTGACCGCCAGGACCGCGCCCAGGCCCCAGAGCATCGCCTCGACGTGGACGGCGCGCTCGAACTCGTCAGGCTCTTCCTTGAGGTAGAGGCCCATCGCGACCAGCACGCCCAGGATCGGAATCGCCGGCGCGGCGGCCACGATCCACAGCAGCGGCCCCACCAGCTTGGTGTCGCGCAGCAGGCTGAGCGAGCCGATCAGGACCAGGCTGTAGGCGACCATCGCCACCGCCAGGCGGCGGCGATAGCGCTTCATGACGGGACCGATCCGGTGCGCCTTCAGGCGCGCGGAACCGATATAGACATAGGCGATGTAGACGAGGATCCAGACCAGCATCGCGACCACGAGCGCCGGCCGCTTCAAGGCGTGGGTGATGGCTAGGAAGAACGGGATGGTCGACAGCGCCACCGCCCCGAGCCCGAACAGCACCCACTGGAGCCGTTTCGGTTTTTCATCTTCCATGACAAGCACCCCTCTCAATTTGACAAGGATGCTTGTCACATCAAAGCGCAGTCATGTCAAGCGTAGTTGTCTTTTTGTCTGGTGATAGCGACTAAACGACGGAGACGCTTGACGTCTCAGGCGGCCTTGCGGCCCAGGAACGGGTCGGCCGGGAGGGCGTCGCCCGTCACGCCGCGCCAATGGATGGCCTCGAGGCGCTTGGCGGCCAAGGCGCGTCCTAGAACGCCGGGGCGCGGCCGGCTCACGACCTCCCAGCCGTAGCGCGAGAAGCGATCGCGGAAGTCGGACCAGCGGATCACTCGCCCCTGGCCGTCCTGCCGCCAGACCGCCTTGTCGCAGCCGGGGATCCGGGCGCACCGCTCCCAGGCGTCGACGCGGCCTTGCAGGATCAGGAACGGGTCTTGAGCAGTACGGGCCAAGACGGCCTCCGTGAACTTTCCGCTTCCTCCGCGTCGGGCGGGACTGAGTCGCGCCTCAGGAGGACAGGGACTAGAATTTGTGTATTCGCACCGAGTGTCCACCAGATGTGGTGCGGCGGGTTGCCGCGCGACAGGCGCTGCGACAGGTCACTGGACCCTGCGGACCGCATAGCCGCGGGCCTTCATCAGTTCCGGCAGCCCTTCGGCGCCGGCCATGTGCAGGGCGCCGACGACGACCAGCTCGGTCCCCCGTCCCTGCCGCATCTCGGCGTCCAGCCGATCGGCCCAGGCCAGGTTGCGGCGTTGCAGGAGGGCGTCGTAGAGCGCCGGGCGCTCGGCCTTCATGCGGCCGACCAGCCGCGTTCCCAGTCGCCCCATGTCGCCCTTCAGCCAGGCGCGCTCCAGGACCACGCCGTCGCGCGGCGGCGACAGCTGTTCGCGGGCGACGTCGTCCAGATAGGCCAGCTCGGCCTGTTCGGGCAGGTCGGCGAAGATGCGCAGCTGCTGTTCGAACGTCTCGAACGCAGCGATCGGCTTGTCGGCGGTCCGGGCGCGCTGGGTGGTGGCCGAGTCGACGCCGCTGGCGACGCTGCCGCCCGCCTTCGTCATCGGGGCGACCGACAGCATCATCGCCGCCGCCCAGGGCCGCAGGCGCTCGACGCGCTCCAGCGGCACGCCATCGCGATCCAACACCGGCCGCAGGGTCGCCAGCGCGATCGGTGAGAGCTTCTGGGTCAGGGAGCGGTCGGGATCGACGCCGTAGCGGTCGACCAGAGCCTTCACCTGGTCGGCCGGCAGATCGGCGCGGGTCTCGAACCAGACTCGGTCGGCGGCGGCGTAGGCGCGGTCGAAGGCGGCCGTGCGCCAGCGGACGTCCGGGCGCAGCACATGCATCGAGCCGAACAGATAGACGACGGAGTCCTTGTCGCGGACTTCCCACATCGCCGGAGCAGCGCTGGCCGCGCCACCTCCCAACAAGAAGGTACAGGCCGTCCACGCCAGACCCGCCGCGATCGCGCCGCGCGACAGGCGTCTCAACACGCCACGAAACATCACTGCAAGGCCCGACCGAAACCGAGCCCTGAGATAAGCGCGAGTCTAGCGAGCCATAAGTGAACGCGGCCCGCGACCTAACGCCCCAGCCAGGGCCAATCGACCTGCATCTGGCAGGTACAAATCCTACTGCCTTCCTGGCCCTGAGCCTCGGCGGGCTCAGCGGCGGACGCGGTAGCGGATGTGCGTGGCCTCGGGCGTATCGATCACCCGAACGATCTCCAACTCGACGCGCGAAGGTAAGACGTCGAACAGTCGGCGGCCACGTCCGAACAAGACTGGAATCTGATGTATTTGCAGTTCGTCGAGCACACCAGCTTCCAGCGCCCGTTGCGCCGTATAGGCGCCAAGCATCAAGACGTCCCGGTCCCCGGCGGCGGTCTTCGCCTGCGCCATTGCGCTCGCGATCCCGTCGCTCACGTATTTGACCAACGGATAGTTCGCGACAGATGGCCCGGGCGGCCTGTGACTGGGTACGAAGATCGGGACACCCTGATTGTCACCGCCCCAGTGATCGACCTGCTCCACGGTTCGCCGCCCCGCCAGAATCGCACCGGGCGCGTTCCATTCGTCCCAAAGCTGTCCGACGGGTCCGGTCGGCCGGGAAAAATCCCCGTACCACTCGTGCAGCCGCATAAAGT
>NZ_JBFUJD010000114.1:0-12642 GCF_056401555.1 Caulobacter sp. P4_E5 | reverse complement strand
GTCCACGCCCGTCCGGGGGTAACGGAGGCCCGAGCAGACAACGCTCACGCCCGCCGTCCTCACGGCAGAGAACAGCCTGGCGGAGCGGTAAGCGAGCCGAAACATACAAACCCATACGGTCTCCGGGTTCGCCCGGCCGCTCCGTCGCCTCCCCACACACTTCAGCGGATCGCCGCGTGAAGACGATGTCACTTGCCCCCACCTGGCCGCTGCGCGGCCGTCCGCCCCCGGAGGGGGCGGAAGGATCGCGTTTCCTTCTTCCCCCTCCGGGGGAGGAGCGCGTCAGCGCGGAGGCGGCAAGTGACCGCGAGGATCGCGCCTCATCCGCCGCGCGACCAGCCGGAGCCAACAGGGCAGGTGGAAGGCGGCCATCAGCAGGTACATCAAGGCCATGCCGCTGATCGGCCCGCCCTGGCCGCCCGAGCAAATCATCGCCGCCTCGCGGTCGCCGAAGGCGAGGGTCCACAGGGCCAGGGTCGCGAAGGTCGGCGAGGCCGCCAGGCCCAGCCAATTGGAGAGGGTCTTACTCATGCGGATCATCCTGAAAGGGGCGCGGATGGCGGACCGCTGCGCCCGCGCCGTGTCAGTCCTTCCAGGCCTGCTGGCCGGCGTCCGAGACCTCGACCCAGCGCTGGTCTGGCGCCGCGCCCGCCACATAGGCGTCGTGCCAGTTCCACCACTGATAGGGCGGCGTCTGCGGATAGCCCTTCGGCGAATCCTCCCACGCTTCCTGGCGGCCCAGCGGCGTGGCGTCGAGATAGCTCCACACCGTGCCCATCGCTTCGTCGCCGCGAACATTGATGAAGTAGGTGCGATAGATGCGCTCGCCGTCGCGGATGAAGACGTTGTGACCGTGCCATTGGTCGACCCCGAAATCGGCGTCGAAGTCGTCGGTCAGGCTGTACCAGGGCATCTTCCAGTCCATCCTGGCCTTCAGCCGGGCGATGTCCGCGAACGGCGCGCGCGAGACATAGGCCAGGGTGGTGTCGCGAGCGTTCAGGTGGGCGAGGTTGGAAACCTGGTCGGCGCCCAGCGAACAGCCGGGGCAGGCGTGGTCGGGCCAGCCGTGGACGCCCGGCTCGAAGAAGGCGCGATAGACGATCAGCTGTCGCCGGCCCTCGAACAGGTCCAGCAGGCTGACCTTGCCGTTCGGGCCGTCAAAGGCATAGGGCTTGTCGACCTCCATCCACGGCATGCGGCGGCGCTTGGCGGCCAAGGCGTCTCCGGCGCGTGTGTGGGCCTTTTCATCGGCCAGCATCGCCTCGCGGGCGGCTTCCCAGGCCTCGCGGGCGACGATCGGCGGCTTATCTATGGTCGGGGCGCTGTCTTGCGGAGCGATGGACGATTGGGTCATGGGCTTGCGATCCCTGGCGCTGGAGTCCACGGGCGGCGTCGCGCCGAAGCCGCCCGCTGGCCGTCCGTGACGGCGACGAAGGTTTGGCGCCGGTCGTCGAAGGGGTGGGAGTGACAAGTGTGACGGGATTTCGATGGACTCGCTGATCACCGCCGCGGCTTGGGCCCTGGCGGCCGGCGATCCGCTCGGCGCCTTGAAGCGGATCGCCTTGCGCGACGACGCGCCGGCCCTGGCGCTCCGGGGCATCGCCATGGCCCAGCTGGGCGACTTCGTCCGGGCCAAGGCGCTGCTGCGCGGCGCGGGCCGCGCCTTCGGTCCTCGCGAGGCCGTGGCCCGCGCCCGATGCGTGGTGGCCGAGGCCGAGATCGCGCTGGCCTCCCGCGACCTGACCTGGCCGACCAAGGCGCTGGACGCCGCTCGCGCGACTCTGGAGGCGCATGGCGATCAGACCAATGCGGCGCACGCGCGCTATCTCGAGATCCGGCGTCTGGTCCTGATCGGGCGGTTCGACGAGGCCGAGCAACACATGTCGGCGCTGGACCCGGCCTCGCTGCCGCCCGCCCTGCGCACGGCCCACGCGCTGGTGGTCGCCAGCGTGGCGATGCGGCGGCTGCGCGCCGGGGCCGCGCGCGAGGCGCTGGATCAGGCCGAGCATGCCGCGCGCCAGGCCAGCATCCCCGCCCTGACGGCCGAGGTCGAGGCCGCTCGCCAGGTGCTGGACGCGCCGGCGGCGCGCCTGGTCGGGGACGGCGAGGACCGAGTGCTGCGTCTGGCCGACATCGAGGCGCTGCAGGCGTCCGACGCCTTGATCATCGACGCCTGCCGGCACGGCGTGCGAGTGCGGGAGGAGGTCGTGTCGCTGGCGCGGCGGCCGGTGCTGTTCGCGCTCGCTCGCGCCCTGGGCGAGGCGTGGCCCGGCGACGTTTCCCGCGAGGTCCTCGCGGCGCGGGCGTTCGGCGCCCGGCAGATTGATGAGAGCCACCGCGCCCGGCTACGGGTCGAGATCGGCCGGTTGCGGGCGATGCTGCGCGGGCTGGCCGAGGTGACCGCGACCCAGCGAGGCTTCGCCCTGACGCCCGTCCACGCGTCGAGGGCGGTCGTAATGGCGCGCCTGGCCGACGAGCGCCATGCGGCGGTGCTGGCCTTCCTGTCCGACGGCGAGGCCTGGTCCAGCTCGGCCCTGGCGATCGCCCTCGACGCCAGTCAGCGGACCGTGCAGCGGGCCCTCGACACGCTGGCCGCGGCCGGAAAAGCTCAGCCGGTGGGCGAGGGGCGGGCGCGTCGCTGGATGATCCCGCCGCCGCTGAGAATGACGACACCCTTGTTACTCCCCACCGCCCTGGCGGAGCCCTAGGGTGCCAGCATGATCAAATCTTCCGCCGAAATCGTTCGCGAGTACGGGCCCTTTCCGGGGCTCGACAAAATCCATGGCGTCACCTTCGACGGCCGACACGTCTGGTTCGCATCGGGCGGCAGGGTCAGCGCGCTCGACCCCGAAACCGGAACCATCGTGCGCGAGATCGAGATCGCCGCCCACGCGGGCTCGGCCTTTGACGGCCGGCACATCTTCCAGCTGACCGAGGATCGCATCGTCAAGATCGACACCGGGACCGGCGAGGTGCTGGCCTCGATCCCGGCGCCCGGCGGTGGCGGCGATTCCGGGCTCGCCTGGGCCGAGGGCTCGCTGTGGGTGGGCCAGTACCGCGACCAGAAGATCTACCAGATCGATCCGGAGACGGGGGCCATCCTCAGCACGGTGCAGTCCAACCGGTTCGTGACCGGCGTCACCTGGACGGACGGGCAACTTTGGCACGGCGCCCACGACGGCGAGGACTGCGACCTACGCCGCCTTGATCCCGAGACCGGCGAGGTGCTGGAACGGCTGGACCTGCCGTCCGGGATCTTCGTCTCTGGCCTGGAGGCCGACGGCGAGGGCCGCTTCTTCTGCGGCGGCGGGCCCAGCGGC
Organism: Caulobacter sp. P4_E5; assembly: GCF_056401555.1. Lineage (NCBI taxonomy): Bacteria > Pseudomonadati > Pseudomonadota > Alphaproteobacteria > Caulobacterales > Caulobacteraceae > Caulobacter > Caulobacter sp. P4_E5. The sequence continues at coordinate 9,322 of NZ_JBFUJD010000114.1, read as the reverse complement.
AAGGTCAGGGTCGTTCGCCGCGCGGGGAAGGATTTGTAGCCATACTTCGACGCTCATCGAAAAGTTCTGGAGGGGTGTTTTGAAAATCTGAGCAGCGGCTGACGGGCGCGGCGACGTCCTCGACCCTAAGTGGGGGGGCGGGAGATCCGGGACAGGCGCTTGGGCTGGTCCCTGAAGCGGTCCCCCTGAGTTTCAGTGTCCGGAGGGTTTTCATGGCTTCTATTCCCGTCGAGCGCCTCGATGACGGCGCGCCAGGCGAGGCCGAGCGTCCCGCCGCGTGGGCCGCCGTCGGCGCCCTGACCTTGGGCGTGTTCGCGCTCGTCACCTCCGAGTTCCTGCCCGCCAGCGTCTTGACGCCCTTGGCCCGCGACCTGGGGATCAGCGTCGGCGCCGCCGGCCAGGCCGTGACCGCCACCGCCGTGGTCGGCGCCTTCGCCGCGCCGCTGACGCCGGTGCTGACCGGCCGCTTCGACCGCCGCTGGGTGATGTGGGGCCTGATGGCGCTGCTGTGCGTCTCGAACCTGCTGACCGTCTTCGCCGCCAACCTGCCCACGCTGCTGGTGGCGCGCGTCCTGCTCGGGGCCAGTCTCGGCGGTTTCTGGTCGATGGCGGCGGCTCTGGCCATGCGCCTGGTGCCGCCGGCCGGCATGCCGCGCGCCATGTCGTTGATCTTCACCGGCGTCTCGGTGGCCACTGTCTCGGCCGCGCCGATCGGGGCCTATGTCAGCGACACCCTGGGCTGGCGCGCGGCGTTCGTGATCGCCGGTGGGGTGGGCGGCGTGGCCTTGCTGGCGCAGCTGGCGACCTTGCCGCGATTGGCGCCGACCTCGCCGCCGCGCCTGTCCGGCCTGATCGAGGTCGGGCGGCGCCCGGTGGTGGCGACGGCCTTGCTTGGCGTGCTGCTGGTGATCTCCGGCCACTTCGCCGGCTTCACCTATGTGCGGCCTGTGCTGGAGCAGGTGGCGCACCTGGACGTGCGGGCCATCTCGCTGAGCCTGCTGGCGTTCGGCGTCACCGGCTTCTTCGGCAATCTCGTGGGCGCGGCCCTGGTCGGACGCGATCCGCGCCTGTCGGTGCTGGTCGGATCGGCCCTGGTCGCGACGGCCGCCCTGGCGATCGTCGCGCTGGGACAGGTCGGCCTGGTCACGGCCGCCGCCCTGGCGCTGTGGGGCTTCGCCTTCGCCATGCTGCCGGTCGGCTTCCAGTCCTGGGCGACCTCGGCCGCGCCGGACCAGGCCGAGCTGGCCGGTGGCCTGCTGACCTCGACCTTCCAGGTCGCGATCGCGGCGGGCGCGGTGTTCGGCGGCCTGCTGGTCGACCAGTTCGGCCCGCTGAGCGCGCCGGCCTATGCGGCGGTCTCGGCCCTCGCCGCCGTCGGTCTGGTGCTCAGCCTGCGCCGGCGCGCGGCGCGGACGCCGGTGACCGCCGCCGCTTGCGAGGCCTGTTCCTAGGGGCATGATCGGGCCGACTTCTAAGCCGGCCCGATCGCTTGGCCTAGAAGTCGGCCGAGATCGTGAACTGCACGGTGCGCGGCGGGGCCGGGCGGAAGCTGGCCGCGGTGTTCACCGTGGTGCTGATCGTGCCCAGATAGTTCTTGTCGAACAGATTATCGATGTTCACCCGCGCCTTGACCTGGCGCAACGGCCCGGCCGAGAAGCCGTCGCCGATGTCGATATAGGCGTTGACGATCGTATAGCCGCCGACCTTCTCGTTGTTGACGAAGTTGGTGAAGCGGCTGTCCAGGTGGCGGGCCGAGACGTTCATCAGCAGGCCGTCGAAGGGCTCGACCGTGACGCCGCCCTGGACCACCCAGGCCGGGAAGTCGGGCACCTTCTTGCCGGCGAGCGCTAGCGTCGTCGGCGCGGCCGTCGTGCTGGCGCGGTAGTTCAGCACGTCATCTTGGAACTTGGCGCTGTTGTACGAGACGTTGGCGTTGAAATAGGCCTTGCCGGCCAAGAGCTCCGGCTTCCACTGGCCGCTGAACTCGACGCCCTTGGCCTTCACCGCCCCGACGTTCTGGTAGAAGCTCTCGGTCACGCCGCCGCCGCCGGGCACCAGGGCCGCGAAGGCCTGCAGCCGGTTCTTGAACTCGGTCTGATAGGCCACGATCGAGGCGTTGAACGTCGGATGATTGGCCCGATAGCCGAGCTCCCAGTTGGTCGAGGTCTCCGGCGCCGGGGCCGTCACGGTGGGACTGGCCGCCGAGAAGATGTCGTCGGCGCCGCGCGGCAGGGCCATGTTCTCGGAGTACGAGGCGAACACTTGGTYGCGACCGGTCAGGCTGTAGACCGCGCCGACCTGGGGCAGGAAGCTGTCCTTCCAGTTGGCCTTCAGGATCGGATGACGGCTGTTGATATAGTCGTTCGGATTGCGATAGCCGGCGATCTTGTAGTCGATGTCGGTGGACTTGAAGCCCAGTTCGATCTTCAGCTTGGCTTCCAGCAGGGTCAGGGTGTCCTTGACGAAGACCTGCTGGGTCTCGCGCAGCGACTTGTAGTTCCGCTGCAGGTGGACGGGCTCGTTGAAGTTCGGCGCGCCATCGGGATTGCCGCCCGCGACGTTATAGCGGGCCTGGGTGCGGTGATAATCGTCGTTCTCGAGCCAGAGGCCAGCCTCGATCTTGTTGAAGCCCAGATGCCAGGCGACCTTGGCTGTGACGCCCTTGCGGATGCCGTCGACGCCCGACAGGCCGTATTGGATGCCGCGTGGCGCGGTCAGGCCCGCCACGATCAGGCGCTCGGCGTTGTGGCTGGCCAGCGAGGTGGCATAGGCCTCGGGCGAGACGCCATAGCCGCCCTTGTCCTCGTAATAGGCCGTCGTGGTCAGGTCGAAYGTGTCGGTGATCGGCGTGTTCAGGGTCAGGCCGTAGAGGTGGTCTTGCCGGCTGTTGACGGCGAACTTGTAGTACTGGGCATAGTTGGCGTTCGAGTAGGGCACCCCGGCCGCGGTCTCCGGCAGGCTGGCCGTCGGGATCGACAGCGCCGTGCCGAACGGGACCGACAACGGAACCGCGCCGAGATAGGCGAACGTGCGCCCCTTGCGCCCGAACACATCGCCGGCCGTTCCGTTGTACTGGGCCAGGGCGATCGACGGGCTGTCATAGTCGAAATAGTCGTTGTGGACGGTCTGGAAGCTGATGTCGCCGCCGTTGGGCAGGGCGTAGCGCAGCTTGCCCTCGTAGTGCTGACGATCGATGTCGCCTGGGCCGCGCCACAGGTCGCCCTTGATCCACGAGCCGCTGACATAGCCCGACAGGCCGCCGTGCTCGCCCATTTCGAGCCGCAGGAAGGTGCGGCGCAGGTCGTCGCTGCCGAAGGTCTGGCTGATCGCGCCGCCAGCGTCCTTGGCCGGCGCCTGGGTGAAGTAGTCGACGATCGGGCCCAGCGAGGCGTAGCTGGGCAGGGCCACGTCGCCGGCCCCGGCCGAGGCGGTGACGCGCAGCAGGTTCTCGTTGTCGACATAGCGATAGATCGGGCTGCCGCCGAATTGGTCGCTGCGACCCATCGGGATGTTGTCCAGCAGGAAGCCGATCTGCTGGAAGTTGAAGGCGCGCACCGAGACCGAGTTGCCGAACTCGTACATGCCCAGGGCGTCGTTGGCCTGGACGTTGAAGCCGGGGAGGGACTCCAGCATCTTCAGGCCGGTGATCCCGGCGGGCGCCGAGAGCAGGGCCTCGCGGGTGATCGAGACGGTGGCGGTGGCGTGATCCGTGCCGATCGCCACGCTGGCCTCCGACAGGCGCTTGCCGGTCACGACCAGGGTCTCGACCTCGGCGGCCTTGTCGGCTTCTTGCGCCAGGACGGGCGTCGCGACGCCCAGGATCGAAGCGGTAAGCAAAAGCGCTCGCAGGCGATGCGAGCCGCGCGAAGATGGGCCGAAGGTCATGACTATCCCCAGATCTTTTTTGACTGGGATCAGCGTTGCTGTGGTCACGCCTCAGGTAAATTCAGAATTTCTCGGACGGTGTCGATATAATGACAAAGTTAAATCGACGCGCATGTGTGTTCAATTTATGATCAACGGCAATATATCTCATAGGTATTCGCAATATATATTCCGCGAAAGTCGGAATGACGATCGCGTTCGCGGTTGCATGGGCGTCTCCAGGTTCGAGAGCTAGGTTAGTTTCGCGTGGCGCACACAGGGGCAGGGCGCGCCACGATGGCTCGCCTTCGCACCCCCGCTGTCCTTGGCGCCTGAGAGATTCAGCGGGCCCAGGCAATCGCGAGGGCCGGCCTTGCTCCTTCGGCGAGGGCGTTTCGCGCCCTGCTTTCCAGCGTTCAGAAGCCCGCGCGGTCCTTCTGCTTGAGCGTTTCCGGGGCGGTTTCGCCTTCAGCGCCGGGCCGGGGCCCGATCTCTCCCGCGAGAGCGACAACCAGCAGGCGGCGGGCCGAGTCTCGGATCAAGCGGATTGATCGAAGCTGGTCGTATTGACGGTGGGATGCGAGCGATCGCGGCGCCGGGCGCCAAATCAAGCGCCGCTGGCGTCCTTGGTATGCTCGATCAGGTTGTCGCGCAGTCGGGCGACCATCTTTTGAACGGTCTGGAACTCCTCCGGCGTCAGGCCCGAGGCGGCCACTAGGTTCTTCTGCACGCCCCTGTTGCGCAACGCACGACCGGCGTCGGTCAGGCTGATCAGGACTTGGCGCTCGTCGGCGGGATCCCGTCGGCGGGTCAGGAAGCCCAATTCCTCCAGCTTCTTCAGGATCGGCGTCAGGGTGTTGGATTCCAGGAAGAGCTTCTCGCCCAGGCCGCCCACGGTCTGATTGTCCTGCTCCCACAGCGCAACGATGATGATCCACTGGGTGTAGGTCACGCCCAGTTCCTCGAGGATCGGTCGATAGGCGCGGCCGTAGGCCAGGTTCGCTGAATAGATCGCGAAGCACATGAAGTCGGCGAGCTTGACGTCGCCAGTCTTCGCGGGAGCGTCGGATTTCATGCTGGCCTCGTTCGTTTCGTTGGCCCCTATATATAGCGGATCCGATTAAATCGGAAAGTGTTGACGCGGTAGGTGTGATTATATATCGGTACCGATCTAATCGGTCCCGCTAATCATGAGGCTCACCATGTCGTCGATCCCGTCTCAAGTCGAAGCGCGTTTCTCTCGTCGCGGTCTTATGGCCGCGGCCGTGGCCGTGTCCGCGGCGACTGGGCTGACCGGCGTAGCGCGCGCTCAACAGACCGTCGCTGGAGTCGGGGCGCTGAAGCGGGTCAATACGGGCGACCTCAACATCGCGTACGTCGAGGCCGGGCCGGCCGATGGTCCAGTGATAATCCTGCTGCACGGCTGGCCCTATGACATCCACAGCTTCGCGGAGGTCATGCCGATCCTAGCCTCGGCCGGCTATCGAGTGATCGCGCCACATCTGCGCGGCTATGGCGAGACGCGGTTCCTGTCGGCTGACAYGATGCGCAACGGCCAGCCGGCGGCGCTAGCCAGCGACGTCATCGCGCTGATGGACGCGTTGGGGATCAAGAATGCGATCTTGGGCGGCTTCGATTGGGGCGCGCGCTCGGCCGACATCGTCGCGGCGCTGTGGCCCGAGCGGGTGAGGGCGCTGGTCGCCGTCAGCGGCTATCTAATCGGCAGCCAGGCGGCGGGCGCCAAGCCGCTGTCGCCAGAGGCGGAATTGTCTTGGTGGTATCAGTTCTATTTCGCCACCGAGCGCGGCCAGTTGGGCTACGCCCAGAACCGCGAGGCCTTCGCCAAGCTGATCTGGAAGCTGGCCTCGCCGAAATGGGCCTTCGACGATGCGACCTTCGCACGCTCGGCGGCGTCGCTGCAGAACCCCGACCACGTGGCGATCACGATCCACAATTATCGCTGGCGGCTGGGCCTGGCCCAAGGCGAGGCGCGCTACGACGCCTTGGAGCAGAAGCTGGCGACGGCGCCGGTCATTACCGTCCCGACCATCACGCTAGAGGGCGACGCCAACGGCGCGCCACACCCCGATCCCGCCGCCTACGCCAAGAAGTTCGTCGGCCGCTACGCGCACCGCACGATCACTGGCGGGATCGGCCACAACCTGCCGCAAGAAGCGCCCAAGGCGTTCGCCCGGGCGCTTCTCGACGTGACGAAGCTGTAGGCCGCGCTACTTCGCGACAGTCAGCTTGAAGACCATGACGTTGCGATAGGTCTGGCCCGGATCCAGGCGCACCGGCGCGAACTGGGGCTTGTTCGGCGCGTCGGGGAAGTGCTGCGGCTCCAGCGCGATGCCGTCGCCCTGGCGATAGATCTTGCCGCTCTTGCCGACCATGGTCCCGTCGATGAAGTTGCCGGCGTAGACCTGGATGCCTGGCTGGTCGCTGAGAATCTCCAGCACGCGGCCGCTCTTGGGGTCGGCCAGGCGCGCGGCCAGCCGCGGCGCGCCGCCGGCCTTGCCGTTCAGCACGTAGTTGTGGTCGTAGCCGCGGCCGATGACCATCTGTGGGTCGCGGGCGTCGCGGACCCGCGTCGCGACCGCCGTGGGCTTGCGGAAGTCGAAAGGGGTGCCGGCCACCGGGGTGATGGTCCCGGTCGGGATCAGCTCGCTGTCCACCGGCGTGTAGCCGTCGGCGGGAATGGTCAGGACGTTGCCCATCGCGCCTTCGGCCGAACCTTCGCCGGCGAGGTTGAACAGGGCGTGGTTGGTCATGTTGACGATGGTCGGTTTGTCGGTGGTCGCGCCGTAGGTGATCGTCAGATTGTTCTGCTCATCCAGGGCATAGGTAGCCGTCGCGGTGACGGTTCCGGGATAGCCTTCCTCACCGTCGGGGCTGACGTAACCGAAGGTCACCGAAGCGGTCGGACCGGCCTTGGCCGACAGAACCTTCCAGACGACCTTGTCGAAGCCTTTCACGCCGCCGTGCAGGGCAGCGACGCCGTTGTTGTTCAGCGCCAGCTGGTAGGTCTTGCCGTCCAGCGTGAAGCGGCCCTTGCCGATGCGGTTGGCGAAGCGGCCGACCGAGGCGCCGAAATAGCTGGCGTTCTTGGCGTAGGCGGCGGCGTCGGCGAAGCCGAGCGCGATGTCGGCCCTCTTGCCGGTGCGATCCGGCGCGATCAGCGACTGCAGCGTTGCGCCGTAGGTGATTACCGTCGCGCTGACGCCGTGGCTGTTGGTCAAGGTGAGCGCCTCGACCGCCTCGCCGGACGGAGTCTGGCCGAACGGCTTGCGCGACAGCTCGGCGGCGTTCGCCGACGAGATGGCGACGAGAGCGAGCGCGCTGCTTAGGGCGATGGTTTTCAGCTTCATGGTGTTTCTCCCTCTGTCGTTCTTTTCTTGTCGGCGTCTATTCGACGAAGGCCGGCGCGGCGACCCGCTCGCTGAGCAGGAAGGCATCGGCCACGTGCCGTAGCGGGCTGACATCGACATCGCTGGCGCCGTCGGCGATCAGCTTGGCGAAGGCGTCATAGAGCCCGGGATATTCACGGTCAGGCCCTTCGTGGATCAACTGGCCGTCGATCCACAGCTTGGCCCCGCCGTTGGTCAGCTTCAGAGCGCCGTCGTCGGTGTCGACTTCGATGTCCCAGCTTTGCGGTCCGGTCTGCAGGAAGTCCAGCTCGGCGCGGATCGGCGCGTTGGCCGCGTCGCGGAATTCGAGCTCGGCCTGGATTGGCGACTGACAATTCTCCGGCACATGCAGCACGCCGTGCGACAGGAAGAAGGGGCGGGGCAGGATACGGGTGACGATCGACAGAGCGTTGATGGCCGGGTCGAAGACGCCCAGGCCGCCAGCCTCCCAGATCCAGTCCTGGCCCGGATGCCAGACGCGCACGTCCTCCTTCCAGAAGATCCGCGCGGCCTTGACGGCGCGTTCGGCCAGCCAGGCGCGGGCGGGTTCGACGCCCGCGGCATAGCGCGAGTGCCAGGTAGTCTGCAGGGTCAGGCCGTGGGCGGCGGCGGCGAGGCGCAGGTCCTCGACTTCGCTGAGCGTGGCGCCGGGGGGCTTTTCCAGCATCACGTGCTTGCCGGCCGCCAGCGCCAGGTGCGCCAGGGCATGACGCGGCTGGGGCGGGGTGCAGAGAGCGACCGCATCGACCGCCACGTCACTGGCCAGCAGGTCGGCGAGGGCGGTGAAGTGGGCGACTCCGTCCAGCTCGGCGTTGCGGCTGACGATGGCGACCAGTTCGAAACGCGGGTCGGCGGTGATGGACGGCAAGTGCTGGTCGCGGGCGATCTTGCCCAGGCCGACCAGCGCGAGACGGATCGGCGTCACAGCGATTTCACCGTGACCGGACGCTCGGCCGCCTGGGCGAGGGGATTGCGCACTGGATAGCGGAACGGCGCGGCTTCGATCTCGAACACATCGCCGAGTTGCGTCTGGAAGCCTTCCGAGAACGACAGGGTGGCGGTGCCGAAGAAGTGGACGTGCACGTCGCCGGGGCGGCGGAAGATGTCGTACTTGAAGTGGTGATGCTCGAGATTGGCGATCGTGTGGGACATGTTCGCTTCGCCCGACAGGAACGGCTTTTCCCAGACAGTCGCGCCGTCGCGAATGATGCGGCTGGCGCCGCGCACGTCGGCCGGAAGGTCACCGGTCAGCAGCTCGGGGCCCAGCGCCGCCTGGCGCAGCTTGGAGTGGGCCAGCCAAAGGTAGTTGCCGCGCTCGATCACGTGGTCCGAGAACTCGTTGGCTAGGCAGAAGCCCAGGCGATGCGGCGTCCCGTCGGGACCGATCAGATAGACGCCGGCGATTTCGGGCTCCTCGCCGCCGTCCTTGGCGAACGCGGGGGAGGTGAGGGGCTGGCCCGGGCCGGCCAACTGGCCCCCGTCGCCCTTGTAGAACCATTCCGGCTGCACGCCTTCCTGGCCCGGCGCGGGCTTACCGCCCTCGACACCCATCAGGAACATCCGCATGGAGTCGGTGAGCTGCTCGCCAGCCTGGGCGGCCTTGTGCATCTTGTCGCGGCCCTCGGCCGAGCCGAGGTGAGTCAGCCCCGTGCCGGTCATCTGCAGGTGCGCGGGATCGGGGTGGTCGATCGGGGCTAGGACTCGGCCTTCGGTCAGGGCGGCGGCGATATCGATGTCCTCGCCGAGCGGACGGGCCTGGGCGGCCTCAGCCAGGGTGGCGTTCACCCGCAGCGCCGCCTGGGCCAAGTCATAGAGCGTATCGGCGACTTCGACCTTGCGCGCCCGTCCTGAGTCGTCCAACGCCGCCAGCTGTCGAGCGCCGCCCGAGGTCTTCAATTGCACGAACCGGAACACCACGGCGAACGACCTTCTGAAGCTGTATAATAGTCTGACAAATAGCGCGACGCRCTGGTCTGTCAAACGACGTTTCGACGTCGGCATGATCAAGACCTCGTCCCTGAACGCCTTCGGACGACATCACGTCATGCGCG
>NZ_JBFUJD010000113.1:0-12715 GCF_056401555.1 Caulobacter sp. P4_E5 | reverse complement strand
GGCTTGAACACCACGTCGACGGCGCCGGCCGAATAGGCCTTGAAGATGTGGCCCTCGTCGCGGAACACGGCGGTCAGGAAGACGATCGGCACGTCGCGCGTGCGGCGGCGCTCGCGGATCAGGGCGGCCGTCTCGTACCCGTCCATGTCGGGCATGTGCAGGTCCAGCAGGATGACCGCGAAGTCGTCGGTCAGCAGCCGGCGCAGCGCCTCGGGGCCCGAGCGGGCGACGACCAGCTCCTGGCCCAGCGACTCCAGCGCCTGGCTGGCGGCGAAGGCGTTGCGCTCGTCGTCGTCGACGATCAGCACCTTGGCCCGAGGTCGATGGATCGGGACAGGCTCGGGCGGGAACTGGACCGCGGGTGTCGACATGGTCGTCACTGGGCCACGCTGGACAGGTTGATGATATTGTCGCCGGCCAGGCGGCGGGCGTCGGCGCGCTGCACCGAGACCCGCAGCACCGAGATCAGCTGGTCCAGGTCGACGGGCTTGGACACATAGTCCGAGGCGCCGGCCTGGATGCACTTCTGCCGGTCGCCCTTCATGGCCTTGGCGGTGACGGCCACCACCGGTAGGTCGGCGAAGCGGCCGCGCGCGCGGATCTCACGCATGGTCTCGTAGCCGTCCATGTCGGGCATCATGATGTCGACCAGGACCATGTCGACCGACGGCAGACTGTCCAGCAGCTCCAGCCCCGCGCGGCCGCTCTCGGCGTAGCGCAGCTCGATGCCGTACTCCTCAAGGGCGCTTGCCAGCGAGAAGATGTTGCGGATGTCGTCGTCGATGACTACCGCCGTCCGTCCCATCAGCACCGTGTCGGCGTGGCGGGTTCGGGTCAGCATGGCGCGGGCCGTGTCGGGCAGGCGCTCGAACGGGGCGTGCTGGACCAGGGCGACGTGGTCGATCAGCTGCTCGCCGGTGCGGGCCAGCCGCGCCGCGCCGGTGAAGACGGCCAGGCGCAGGCGGCGTTCGTCCTCGGCGTCCAGGTCGCCCGGCGCGTAGAGCACCGTCGAACCCGACACCGCACCGTGCTGACGCAGCAGGTCCAGCGTGTGGCCGACCGTTCCGCTCCGAACCGCCACGACCAGGCAGCCCTGCTCGCCGGTGAAGGCCTCTGCGGGCAGGGCGTTGAGGCCGGTCTCGGTCCGCGCGGCGCCGAACACCGAGGTCAGCAACTCGGCGGTCTCGGGATCGCCGCCGACCAGGATCGGCGTGCGCTCGGGCTGGTCGGCCAGCCGGCGGACGCGGTCCAGGGTGGAGACCACCGCCTCCTGCTCGACCGGCTTGCTGGTGAAGCCCAGGGCGCCCATCGACAGGGACAGGCCGCCGCGGTCGTCGGCCGAGATCACCTGCACCGGGATGTGCCGGGTCTCGGGCGTGCGCTTGAGCAGGTCCAGCAGGGCCAGGCCGTCCATGTCGGGCAGGCCGACGTCCAGCAGGATGGCCTCCGGCGCGAAGCGGCGGGCCAGGGACGGGACGCTGGAGCCTTCGGCCGTGACCACGCCCTTGAAGCCGCTGTCGCGGGCCAGGGCCAGCAGGATCGAGGCGAAGCGCGGATCATCCTCGACGATCAGCACGGTGGCGTCGTTGGGCGAGATCGACTCGCGGTCGTCCACCACCGTCTCGGCCGGCTCGTACGACGGGGCGTCGGCGGTCGAGAAGGTGAAGGTCGCCGAGCTGCTGGGCGCGCGCGGCGCGGGCATGGTCGGCTGCTGCTGGGCGGTCGGACTGAAGTTCAGCGGCAGATAGAGGGTGAAGGTGCTGCCGACACCGGGCGTCGAGACCACCTTCAGCTCGCCGCCCAGCAGGCGGGTGATCTCGCGGCTGATCGACAGGCCCAGGCCCGTGCCGCCGTACTTGCGGCTGGTGGTGCCGTCGGCCTGCTGGAAGGCCTCGAAGATGATCCGCTGCTTGTCCTCGGGGATGCCGATGCCGGTGTCCTCGACCTCGAAGGCCAGCACCTGGCCGGCCTTGTTCAGGTGGTCGTTGCCCAGCGCCCAGCCGGACTCGGCGCGGCGCACGGCCAGCTTGACCGAACCTTGCTGCGTGAACTTGAAGGCGTTCGACAGCAGGTTCTTGATCACCTGCTGCAGGCGCTTGTCGTCGGTGTACATGGCTGGCGGCAGGGCCGGATCGATCTCGATCAGGAAGTCCAGCTTCTTGTCCTGGGCCAGCTGGGCGAAGGTGCGCTGGGTCTGGTCACGCAGGGCCGCGAACGGCATCTGCCCGATGTCCAGGGTGACCGTGCCGCTCTCGATCTTGGACAGGTCGAGGATGTCGTTGATCAGGCCCAACAGGTCGGCGCCGGCGCTGTGGATGTTGCGGGCGAACTCGACCTGCTTGTCGCTCAGATTGCCTTGCGCGTTCTCGCTGAGCATCTTGGAGAGGATCAGCAGGCTGTTCAGCGGCGTGCGCAGTTCGTGGCTCATATTGGCCAGGAACTCGGACTTGTACTTCGAGGTCAGGGCCAGCTGCTCGGCCTTTTCCTCCAGCGCCGCCTTGGCCTGTTCGACCTCGGTGTTCTTGGCTTCCACCTGCTTGTTCTGGGCCGACAGCAGCATCGCCTTGTCTTCCAGCTCGGCGTTGGTCTGCTGCAGTTCCTCCTGCTTGGAGCGCAGCAGCTCTTCCGACTGGCGGAGCGAGGCGGCCTGCAGTTCCAGGCGGTCGTTGGTCTTCTTCAGCTCGCCCTGCTGGGCCTGGAGTTCGGCGGTCAGCAGCTGCGACTGCTCGAGCAGGCCTTCGGTCCGCATGTTGGCGGCGATGGTCGACAGCACGATGCCGATCGATTCCATCAGCTGGTCCAGGAAGGCCTGCTGGGTCTCGTTGAACTCGCCGAAGCTGGCCAGCTCGATCACCGCCTTCAGCTCGCCTTCGAACAGGGCGGGCAGGACGATGATGCTGCGCGGGGCGCTCTCGCCCAGGCCCGAGCTGACCTTGACGTAGTCCTTGGGGACGTTGGTCAGCAGGATGCGCTCCTTCTCGGCCGCGCACTGGCCGATCAGGCCTTCGCGCAGGCGCAGCTGGGCGGCCGGCGGCTTGCGGCGGTTGCCGGCGTAGCTGGCCGCCAGGGTCAGCATGGCCTTGCCGCTCTCGTCGGTGTCGGAGACGTAGAACACCCCGTGCTGGGCGTTGATCAGCGGGGCCAGCTCGGACAGGACGAGGTTGGACACCGTCGACAGGTCGCGCTCGCCCTGCAGCATGCGGCTGAACCGGGCCAGGTTGGTCTTCAGCCAGTCCTGCTCGGTGTTCTTCAGAGTCTGATCCTTCAGATTGCGGATCATCTCGTTGATGTTGTCCTTCAGGGCCGCGACTTCGCCCGAGGCCTCGACGGTGATCGAGCGGGTCAGGTCGCCCTTGGTCACGGCCGTCGACACCTCGGCGATGGCGCGGACCTGGGTGGTCAGGTTGGCGGCCAGTTCGTTGACGTTGTCGGTCAGGTCGCGCCACAGGCCGGCGGCCCCAGGCACCCGCGCCTGGCCGCCCAGCTTGCCTTCCGAACCCACCTCGCGGGCCACGTTGGTCACCTGGTCGGCGAAGGTAGCCAGGGTCTCGATCATGCCGTTGATGGTGTCGGCCAGCGAGGCGATCTCGCCCTTGGCGTCCAGGGTCAGCTTGCGCTTCAGATTGCCCTGGGCGACGGCGGTGACGACGTCGGCGATGTTGCGCACCTGGCCGGTCAGGTTGGCGGCCATCATGTTGACGTTGTCGGTCAGGTCCTTCCAGGTGCCGGCCACGCCGGGCACCTGGGCCTGGCCGCCCAGCTTGCCTTCGGTGCCGACTTCCCGCGCCACCCGGGTCACTTCCGAGGCGAAGCCGTTCAGCTGATCGACCATGACGTTGATGGTCGACTTCAGCTCCAGGATCTCGCCCTTCACGTCGACGGTGATCTTCTTGGAAAGGTCGCCCTTGGCGACGGCGGTGGTCACGTCGGCGATGTTGCGGACCTGGCCGGTCAGGTTGGCGGCCATGAAGTTGACGTTGTCGGTCAGGTCCTTCCAGGTGCCGGCGACGCCCTTGACCTGGGCCTGGCCGCCCAGCTTGCCTTCGGTGCCGACTTCCCGCGCCACCCGCGTCACTTCCGAGCTGAACGAGTTCAGCTGATCGACCATGACGTTGATGGTGTTCTTCAGCTCGAGGATCTCGCCCTTCACGTCGACGGTGATTTTCTTGGACAGATCGCCCATGGCCACGGCGGTGGTCACCTCGGCGATGTTACGGACCTGGCCCGTCAGATTGCCGGCCATCAGGTTGACGTTGTCGGTCAGCTCTTTCCAGGTGCCGCCGACCCCCTTCACCTGCGCCTGGCCGCCCAGCTTGCCTTCGGTGCCGACTTCGCGCGCCACGCGGGTCACTTCCGAGGCGAAGGCGTTCAGCTGGTCCACCATGGTGTTGATGGTGTTCTTCAGCTCGAGGATCTCGCCCTTCACGTCGACGGTGATCTTCTTGCTGAGGTCGCCGTTGGCCACGGCGGTGGTGACGTCGGCGATGTTCCGCACTTGGCCGGTCAGGTTGGCGGCCATGAAGTTGACGTTGTCGGTCAGGTCCTTCCAGGCCCCGGTCACGCCCTTGACCTGGGCCTGACCGCCCAGCTTGCCCTCGGTGCCGACTTCCCGCGCCACGCGGGTCACTTCCGACGAGAACGAGTTCAGCTGGTCCACCATGACGTTGATGGTGTTCTTCAGCTCGAGGATCTCGCCCTTCACGTCGACGGTGATCTTCTTGGACAAGTCGCCGGTGGCGACGGCGGTGGTCACCTCGGCGATGTTGCGGACCTGGCCGGTCAGGTTGCCGGCCATCAGGTTGACGTTGTCGGTCAGCTCCTTCCAGGTGCCGCCGACCCCGGTGACGTTGGCCTGGCCGCCCAGCTTGCCTTCGGTGCCGACCTCGCGCGCCACGCGGGTCACTTCCGAGGCGAAGGCGTTGAGCTGGTCGACCATGATGTTGATGGTCGACTTCAGCTCGAGGATCTCGCCCTTCACGTCGACGGTGATCTTCTTGGACAAGTCGCCCATGGCCACGGCGGTGGTCACCTCGGCGATGTTCCGCACCTGACCCGTCAGGTTGGCGGCCATGAAGTTGACGTTGTCGGTCAGGTCCTTCCAGGCCCCGGTGACGCCCTCGACTCGCGCCTGGCCGCCCAGCTTGCCCTCGGTGCCGACTTCCCGCGCCACCCGCGTCACTTCCGAGGCGAAGGCGTTCAGCTGGTCCACCATGACGTTGATGGTGTCCTTCAGCTCCAGGATCTCGCCGCGCACGTCGACGGTGATCTTCTTGGACAAGTCGCCGCGGGCCACGGCGGTGGTGACTTCGGCGATGTTGCGCACCTGGCCGGTCAGGTTGCCGGCCATCAGGTTGACGTTGTCGGTCAGCTCCTTCCACGTGCCGGCCACGCCCTTGACGTTGGCCTGGCCGCCCAGCTTGCCTTCCGTACCCACCTCGCGGGCCACGCGGGTGACTTCCGAGGCGAAGCTGTTGAGCTGGTCCACCATGGTGTTGATGGTGTTCTTCAGCTCCAGCACCTCGCCCTTCACGTCGACGGTGATCTTGCGCGAAAGGTCGCCGTTGGCGACGGCGGTGGTCACCTCGGCGATGTTCCGCACCTGACCGGTCAGGTTGGCGGCCATCAGGTTGACGTTGTCGGTGAGGTCCTTCCAGGCGCCGGTCACGCCCTTGACCTGGGCCTGGCCGCCCAGCTTGCCCTCGGTGCCGACTTCGCGGGCCACGCGGGTGACTTCCGAGCTGAACGAGTTCAGCTGGTCCACCATGGTGTTGACGACCTTGCCCATGCGCAGGAACTCGCCGCGCAGGGGGCGGTCCTCGTTCGCCAGGTCCATGGTCTGGGAGAGGTCGCCGTTGGCCACGGCGCCGATCACCCGGGCCATTTCGGCGGTCGGGTGGACCATGTCGGTGATCAGGCTGTTGACGGCCTCGACGCTGTCGGCCCAGGCCCCCACCGCGCCGGGCAGCTGGGCCCGCTGGTTGATCTTGCCCTGCCGGCCGACCACGTCGCGCAGCCGCTCGAATTCCTTGGAGAGCCGGTCGTTCAGGTCGACCGCGTCGTTGAACGCCTCGGCCAGCTCGCCGTCGAGGCCGCTCAGATCCGTGGGCAGGCGAACCGAGAAGTCGCCGCGCCGGAACGCCCGCAGCGCCGCCAGCAATTGATGCCCGTCGAGCTCGCGGCCCGAGGCCCGTTCCAGAACGCCTTGCATGCCCAGCTTCCCCCAACTGCGCCCCTCGGGGCGACATCAGGATGGGGCCGAGCTCAGCAGCCCTCACCCAGACAGACCCACCCCAAACTGTTTTCTGAACGCGACTGTTGAATGCGGGTTCCCGGATTTTCGGTGCGGTCTAGCTTTCCTTGATCAGGCGCAGATCCTGATAGTCGAAACTGAAGTCGGCCAGCGGCGAAACGGCCTTGACCAGGGTCGACA
This sequence comes from Caulobacter sp. P4_E5, assembly GCF_056401555.1. Taxonomy (NCBI): domain Bacteria; kingdom Pseudomonadati; phylum Pseudomonadota; class Alphaproteobacteria; order Caulobacterales; family Caulobacteraceae; genus Caulobacter; species Caulobacter sp. P4_E5. Next base: position 6,285 of record NZ_JBFUJD010000113.1, on the reverse strand, counting down.
CCACCTTGCCGTCCTTCAGGTCGAACGTGAAGAAGGCGTCCTCCTGGGTGCGGTCGTCGAAGGTGGTCTTGAAGGTCTCGCCGTCGAACGGGTCGAGCTTGCCGCGCAGGGCGGGGGTCTTGTCGAACGAGACGTGCAGCGACTGCGTCTTGCCTTTTCCGACGACCGTGATCGTCACCGTCCCGTACCAGGGGTCGCGATAGACGCCGGCATAGGCGGCCAGCGGCAGGCTGGGCTTGGCGCCGCTGCTGGGGGTGGTCGACTTGGCGGCGTCCTTGATCGTGTTGGCGTCGGCCTCGGCCTGGACCCGCTTGCTGGAGGCGATCCAGTCGAAGTCGCTGCGCCCCTRCAGTCGGTCGGGCCCGCCGTAGCGCAGGGAGCGCAGCACCGGCGTCTCCTCGGCGTTGGTCATCACCATGATCCCGGACCGGCGGCCCGGCAGCAGGCCGGTGTACGAGATGAAGCCGGCCAGGCCGCCGGTGTGCCACAGCAGCCTTTCGCCCCGATGATCCTGAACGAACCAGCCCAGGGCGTAGGCCTGGATCGAGGGGCGGACCGGATTCTCGTCGGTCGGACCCTCGGTCGAGGTGGTGATGGTCTGGGGCTTCCACATCTCGCGGGCCGTGGGCTCGCTCCACAGGCGGCGGGCGTCGGGCAGCATGCCCAGGGCCAGCTGCACCTGCATCCACTTGGCGATGTCCTTGGGCGTGGAATTGACCCCGCCGGCCGGACCGGCCGCGTCGAAGCTGGCGTCGAACGGCAGGACGGTCTGCGGGCCGAGGCCGCGCACCGGCGGACCCAGGCGGGCATGCGGCTCGGCGCGGCGGGCGCGGTCGACCAGGGCGGGGCTGGAGACGGTGCTGGTCATGCCAAGGGGATCGAAGATCCGGGCCTTGATCACCGTTTCCCACTTCTGGCCGGTCACCGCCTCGATCAGCGCCCCGGCGGCGACGTAGAGCACGTTGTCATAGGCGTAGCCGCCGCGGAACTGGCCGCCGATCGGCAGGTATTTCAGACCCGCGACGATCTCGGCCCGGGTGTGGGTCGGGGCCGGCCAGATCATCAGGTCGCCGGCCCCCAGGGTCAGGCCGCTGCGGTGGACCAGCAGGTCGCGGACGGTCATTAGCTTGGTGACGACCGGGTCGCTCATCTGGAACGACGGCAGGTATTTGGTGACCGGCGCGTCCCACTCGACCTTGCCCTCCTCGACCAGCATGGCGATCAGGGCCGCGGTCATGGCCTTGGTGTTCGAGGCGATGCCGAAGACGGTGTTCTCGTCGCAGCGGTCCTGGGTCCCGAGTTTCTTGACGCCGTAGCCCTTGGCCAGGGTGACCTTGCCGTTCTCGACGACCGTGATCCCCAGGCCCGGCTGGTCGGGGAAGGCGGCCATGACCGCCTGCGCGTACTGGTCGACGGCCGCCCCGACCGCGCCGGTCTCTTGGGCGAAGGCTTTATTCCCGAACGCCGCCAGGCCGGTTGTCGCGAAAGCCGAGAGGAGGGCGGCGCGGCGGGTCGTGGCGAGCATGGAAGCGTCCTTGTTGGGAGCTCGCACGCTATGCTGATGCTTGGTATGCGGACAAGGCCGCAAATATCGCCCCTCTCTCGTAGAGAGAGGAGGGGCCCGTCGCGAAGCGATGGGAGGATGAGGAGTTACGAGGTTGACGGCGTGCCGGCGCTCCGTCAGCCGCCGTAACCCCTCACCCCAACCCTCTCCCTATGGGAGAGGGCGCGCTTTTGGGGGCGGCAATCAACCGGCTAGCCACGCGATCAAAGCTCCGATGATTGTGAGCGGGCAGCCCCAAAAATAAAGCCGCCTTGCCCACGTCTTTGCCCAGCGAGATTTCGTCCGATGAGCTTGCTCCTCGTCGGTTGTTCCGTCCCAGGTCGCCTTGTCGCCTGGGTAGGACTCGCCGCCGATATCCGCGAGAAAGGACGAGCCCATGGCCATGAAGGCTCCGACGCAGGTAGTCAGAAAACCCAAACCCTTCGCGAAAGCCTCTTCTGTCATGTTGCCCTCCGCATCGAGGGAACCATGGCACGTAGGTAGGATGTCACGAAGGTGGTCTCAGAGTTGACGCCCTCAGTTCCCCTCGTCCAGCAACCGTCTCGCGATCACCTGGGCCTGGATCTCGCCGGCCCCCTCGAAGATGTTGAGGATCCGGGCGTCGGCCAGCAGGCGGCTGGCCACGTATTCCATGGCGAAGCCGTTGCCGCCGTGGATCTGCAAGGCGTTGTCGGCCGCCGCCCAGGCGACGCGGGCGGCGATCAGCTTGGCCATGCCGGCCTCGAGGTCGCAGCGCTTGCCCTCGTCCTTCTGGCGGGCGGCGTAGTAGGTCAGCTGGCGCACGCCCATGATCTCGGCGGCCATCATCGCCAGCTTGTTGGCCACGCGCGGGAATTCGAAGATCGCCTGGCCGAACTGCTGACGGTCCAGGGCGTAGGCCAGGCCGGTCTCCAGCGCCGCCTGGGCCACGCCGACGGCGCGGGCGGCGGTCTGGATGCGGGCGCTCTCGAACGTCGCCATCAGCTGCTTGAAGCCCTGGCCCGGCACGCCGCCCAGCAGGTTTTCGGCTGGCACGGTGAAGCCGTCGAAGGCCAGCTCGTACTCCTTCATGCCGCGATAGCCGATCACCCCGATCTCGCCGCCGCCCATGCCCTGCGCCGGGAAGTCGTTCCCCTCCACGCCGCGCGGCTTGGGGGCCAGCAGCATCGACAGGCCGCGATAGTCGGTGGTGGCCGGCTCGGTGCGGACCAGCAAGGTCATGACGTCGGCGCGGGCGGCGTGGGTGATCCAGGTCTTGTTCCCGGTCACCACATACTGGTCGCCATCGAGCACGGCGCGGGTGCGCAAGGACCCGAGGTCGCTGCCGGTGTTCGGCTCGGTGAAGACGGCGGTCGGTAGAATCTCGGCGCTGGCGATGCGGGGCAGCCAGTATTCCTTCTGGGCCTCGGTGCCGCCGGTCAGGATCAGCTCGCCGGCGATCTCCGAGCGGGTGGCGAGGGATCCGACGCCGATCCAGGCCCGCGACAGCTCCTCGGAGACCACGCACATGGCGGTCTTGCCCATGCCGGAGCCGCCATATTCCTCCGGGATGGTCAGGCCGAACACGCCCAGCGCGCCCAGCTCCTCGACCAGTTCGATCGGGATCAGCTGGTCCTTCAGGTGCCACTCGTGGGCGAAGGGGGTGACCTTCTCCTCAGCGAAGGCGTGGAACTGGTCGCGGACCATCTCGAACGTCTCGTCGAGGCCGGTGTGCTCCAGGGTCGGCCGGCCGCGCGCCTCGGCCAGGCGCTGGGCGATGCGGGTCTTCACGGCTTGCGTGCCGCCCTCGACCATCAGCTTCATGATGCCGTTCGAGAACAGGCGGTTCATCACCGCCCGGTCCTCGATCAGGTGCGCCGGGCGGACGATCTCGCCCTGGTTCATCGGCACGCCGCCGATCAGCTGGGCGGCGTATTCGGAGAACAGCAGCTGGGCCAGCAGGGCCTCGATCTCGCCGAACCGGCCCTCGGCCTGCAGTCGCTCGGCCCAGCCGGCGACCTGGTTCATCAGCTCGGCATAGGCCGCGTACCAGCCATAGCCGTGGACGCGGTGCTGGTGGAGGTCGGCCAGCTTGCGATCGACCTTGCCGTTCGCGCCGGCGATATGGGCCAGCACCTGCGGCTTGGCCTCGGCCACGAACAGGCTCGCGGAGTCCGCCGCCTCGCGCAGCAGGCCGGTCAGGCCCGGCAGGATGAGAGTCTCGGTCGTGTCCTGGCTGACCGTGTCGGTCATGGCTTGCTCCCCATTCGCAAGTGGCGCTTTGAGCCAAACAGTTGTTTTCTTTCACCGTGGCTCATTTCGCACCTGCGAGCAATGTCGCAGCGCAGCATAAATTCAAAAATCAGGGAAGAAACATGCTCACGGTCCATCACCTCAATGAGTCGCGCTCGCAGCGGATCCTATGGCTGCTGGAGGAGCTGGGCCTGCCCTACGAGATCGTCTTCCACACCCGCGACCCGAAGACCCGCCTGGCCCCGCCGTCGCTGACGGCGATCCATCCGCTGGGCAAGTCGCCGGTGATCGTGGCCAAACAAGCAAATGGGGGCGACCTGACCGTCATCGAGTCCGGCGCGATCATCGACTACGTGATCCGCCGCCATGGCGAGGGTCGCCTGGCCCCCGGTCCGGCCAGCGCCGACTTCGACCGCTATCAGCAATGGCTGCACTATGCCGAGGGCTCGGCCATGCTGCCGTTGATGCTCAACATGTATGTCGGCCGTCTGGGCGAGGCCGGCGCGCCGCTGCACCCGCGCATCCAGAGCGAGATCGGCAACCACCTGTCATTCGTCAACGATCACCTGGCCGGCCGGGAGGTCTTCGTCGGCGAGACCCTGACCGGGGCCGACATCCAGATGAGCTTCGTGCCCGAGGTCGCCCGGGCCATGGGCAAGCTGGCCGACTATCCGCACATGGCCGCCTGGATCGAGCGCATGCACGCGCGCCCGGCGTGGAAGACGGCGCTGGAAAAGAGCGGGCCTTACGCGCTGGGGGCGTGAAGTCTTCCTTCTCCCCCTGCGGGAGAAGGTGGCCGCCGAAGGCGGTCGGATGAGGGGTCGATAGTCCTGTCCGCCTGGCGCCCGGCATCGGCCGCTAATCGCGGCGGATCTGTCCTTCAACCCCTCACCCGACCCGCTGCGCGGGCCACCCTCTCCCGCAAGGGGAGAGGGAGCAGGGAGGCCTCCCCCCAACTTTCTTCAACATGAACGAACTCTGTCAGTCGGGTCGTCGACACCGTTCAGCTTGGCCCTGGCATGTTGCGTCTCACGAGGTCGAGACGGCCTCGGACACATTCACTGGGACGAAGGATTACGACCATGACCATGACCATCAGCACCAAGATCAAGACCATCACCCTGACCCTGGGCGCGGCCGCCTCGGCCCTGACCCTGGTCGCCGCGCCGCAAGCCAGCGCCGGCGTCGTCGGCTGCAAGGCCTCGGGCTCCAAGCAGGAAGTCGGCGCGGTTCTGGGCGGCCTGCTGGGCGCCGTCGCCGGCAACAAGATCGCCGGCAAGGGCGACCGGGGTACGGGCACCGCCATCGGCGCCGTGGTCGGCGCGGGCGCCGGTTCGGCGGTCGGCTGCGGCATGCAGAAGAGCGACGCGGCCAAGGAAGTCGGCGGCATCTACAAGTCGGGCGGCTATCGCTACGCCCAGACCGTCCAGGCCGCGCCGCTGGTCAAGATCGAGAAGAAGTACGTCGCCCGCTCGACCCTGAACCTGCGCGCCGCCGCCTCGACCCGGGGCGAACGTCTGGGCGCCGTGGAGTCGGGCACGACCTTCCAGGCCCTGGGCCGCACCGGTGACGGCAAGTGGATCCTGGTTGGCCAGGACGGCGTCGGCGTCGGCTACGTCTCCAGCGCCTACGTCTACCGCGCCTAAGCGGAGTTAAGGCTTTCGGAGCGCGTCCGCTCCGTCCCTCTGGCCGCGCTTCGACAAGAGAGCCCGTTCGGTCACCCCCTGACCGGACGGGCTTTTTCTATGGCGAGAGGGCGCTGATCCCGCCCAGCCAGGTCTGCCAGATCACCACCAGGGCCCAGTGCAGGATCACCGCCGGCCAGAGCGAGCCGGTCCGGCGCTTCATCACCGCGCAGCCCAGGCCCAGCACCGCGCAGCACAGCAGGAAGTCGGGCCGCAGGAACACGCCGGCCGCCGATTTCAGGAAGGTCAGCGCCTCGACCACGTGCCAGAGCGTGTAGAGGACAGTGGAGACGGCGACCTCCAGCCGGGGGCGCTGGGTCTCTTCGGGACCGGGCGTCAGCAGGCCCCGGAACGGGATCTCCTCGCCCAGGGCCGGGATGAAGAACACCACCAGCATCCGCAGGGGCAGGCCGGGCTCGGCGGGCTGGAGCGTGTAGAAGCCGGTGGTGAAGCCGATCGCGGCCATCAGCGCCAGGGTGGCCACCGAGACGATCGCACAGAAGACCCAGCCGCGCGCGGAGGGCAGGGTGCGGAGGCTGGCGGCGAGTCTTCGGGTGTAGGTTTCCAAGCCAAGCCTACCGCGAAAATCCCTCTCTCATGGAGAGAGGGAGGGGCCCGCCGCGAAGCGGTGGGAGGGTGAGAGGGTACACTCTCTCAGAACATGGCTCAGGCGACGAGCCTTGGCCGCCGCGTCGAACAAGGGCTTCGAAACTGAACACTCGCTGCCGTCCGAAAAGATCGAGATTCTTTCGGCCAGCGGTGAAACCTCTCACCCTCCCACCGCCCGTGGCGGCGGGCCCCTCCCTCTCTCTATGAGAGAGGGAT
>NZ_JBFUJD010000112.1:0-12819 GCF_056401555.1 Caulobacter sp. P4_E5 | reverse complement strand
TCGACGACCACGGCCAGATTATAGGTCGGGGCCCCGTCGGCGCGCAGCAAGACCAGATCGTCCAGCTCGATGTTCTTGAAGGTCACCGGGCCCTTGACCAGGTCATCGACCACGGTCTCGCCGTCCAGGGGGCCCTTGAAGCGGATCACGTGCGGGACCGAGAGATCGCCCTCGGGCGCGTCGCGCCAGGGCGAGCGGATGGCGCGGCCTTCGGCGCGGGCCTTCTCGCGGGCGACTTCCAGCTCCTCGACGGTCATCCAGCAGCGATAGGCGCGGCCCTTGGCCAGCATCGCTTGCACGACCTCGACGTGGCGCGGGGCGCGGGTGTGCTGGAAGACGACTTCGTCGTCGGATTCCAGGCCCAGCCAGTTCAAGCCTTCGAAGATCGCGGCGACGGCCGCCTCGGTCGAACGCTCGCGATCGGTGTCCTCGACGCGAACAAGGAACTTCCCTCCCGTATGTCGTGCATATAACCAGTTGAACAGCGCCGTGCGGGCGCCGCCGATATGCAGGAAACCGGTGGGCGAGGGGGCGAAGCGCGTGACGACGCCGGTAGGGATGGGGTTCGACATGGACTTCAAGGCTGCAGGAGGCGCCGGAATGGCGTCGGAAAACGCGGGCCGCGAAGCCAGGGCTAAGCGACTTGGGGCGGCGCGTCTTAGCACGCCGGTTCATGCGGGGCCTAGCGGTTTTCCGCATCGCGGCGAACTTGGATTAGCCGTCAAAAACGCAACGGTTTCCGCGTGTTAGGCGCGGAAGCGGTCGATATTGCGCCGGCGGCGCCCAGGGCGCGGTTCTCGCTGCGCGCCCTGGTGTCGCTGGTTGTGGCCGAACTGCGGGTCAATCAGGAGCGCGCCTTCCTGTGGGCGCCGGTGGCGTTGGGATTGGGCGCGGCGGGCTATTTGGAAGCGCGGACTGAACCGTCGCTGTGGGCGCTGGGCGGACTGGCCCTGCTCATGGCCATGATCTGGTGGGCGTTTCGGCGTTGGAACGCGCCGGCGATCTTGCTGGTGTTGGCCAGCCTGGCGGCGTTCGGGGCGGCTGGCGGTCTGGCGGCCAAGATCCGCAGCGACCGGGTGGCCGCGCCGATCATGGCCGGCGAAAGAGTTGTCCGGCGCGTGGACGGCTTTGTCGTCGACGTCGTCAGTCCCGGAGCGGGCGGCCCACGCCTGCTGATCGCACCGGTCGCGGTGTCGGGCCTATCGCCCAAACAAACGCCGCGCCGGATCCGGGTGACGATCGGCGAGGACGAGACCCCGGCGCCGGGCCAGGCGGTGCGGTTGAAGGCCATGCTGGGTCCGCCGCCGCCGCCGGCCGCGCCGGGGTCCTACGACTTCGGCCGCGACGCCTGGTTCGACTCGATCGGCGGGGTCGGCTTCGTGATCGGCGAGATCGACGTCGCCGCGCTCGACCCGCCGCCCTGGCGGCTGCGCTTGACCATGGCGGTCAATACGTTTCGCTGGGACCTGGCCCAGCGGATCCTGGCGCACATGGGTCCAGACAGCGGCGGCATCGGCGCGGCGATGGTCACTGGCCATGAGGCGTGGATCAGCCAGGCTCAGACCGACGCCATGCGGGCCTCGGGCCTGGCGCACATCCTGTCGATCTCGGGCTTGCACATGGCGATCGTCGGCGGCTTCGTGTTCGGCCTGGCCCGCTTGGTCGTGGCCGCCTGGCCGTGGCTGGCCCTGCGGGCGCCAGGCAAGAAGATCGCGGCGGTGGCGGGCCTGGTCGCGGTGCTCGGCTATCTCCTGATCTCCGGCGCGCCGCCGCCCGCCGAGCGGTCGGCGATCACCGCCAGCGTCGCCTTCCTGGCCATCCTGTTCGACCGCCGGGCCATCACCCTGCACGGCCTGGCGGTGGCGGCGCTGCTGATCCTGGCGCTGAAGCCGGAAACGGCTGGCGAGCCAGGCTTCCAGATGTCGTTCGCCGCCACCGCCGCCCTGGTCGCCTTGGCCGAGTCCTGGCCTCAGCCCGTGCGCGAGATCGCGACGCCGTGGTGGATCCGCTGGCCCCAGGCGGCGATCACTTGGCTGGCCGCTAGCGTCGCGGCCAGCCTGGTGGCGGGGCTGGCGACCGCGCCGTTCGCCATGCAGCACTTCAACCGCGTCGCCGTCTGGGGGCTGCCGGCCAATCTGGCGGTCGCGCCGTTGTCCTCGTTCGTGATCATGCCGTTTCTGGCGGTCGGAACCCTGCTGGAGCCGTTCGGCTTGGGCGGGCCGTTCCTGGCCGTGGCCGGCTGGGGCATCGACGCCATGGTCGGCATCGCCAACGGTTTCGCGGCCGCGCACGGCGCGCAGCGGATCGTCGCCAGCGCGCCGCCCCAGGTGCTGGTCGTGGCGTTCTTGGGGCTGATGATCCTGTGCTTGTGGCGGGGAAAGCTGCGCTGGGTCGGCGCGCCGCTCGCCCTGGCCGTCGCCTTGTGGCCCAGGCCCGCGCCGCCGGACGCCTGGATCGCCGCCGATGGCGCGACCGCAGCGGTCCGTTCGGGCGACGCGGCCGTCCTGCTGCGCACCGACGCCAAGCGCTTCGGCGCCGAGCTGTGGGCCCGACGGCGTGGTTTGACGCCCGCGACCTGGAGTCTCTACGCCTGTGACAAGCGGACCTGCGCGCCCGCCCTGGGCGCCCCGGTGCGGCTGTCGATCGCCTGGAGCCGCAAGACACCGGATGCCGAGACCTTGTCGGGCCTTTGCGTGCGCAGCGAGGTGGTGGTGGTCCGCGCGGCGGCGCCGGAGCGGACACCGCCGTTATGCGCCGACACCGTGCTGCTGACAGCCGAGGATTTCGAACGCGGCGGCGCGGCGGAGCTCTATCATCGGCCAGACGGCTGGCGCATCGTCTGGGCTCAACCGCTACGCGGCGACCGCCCTTGGAGCCGCCTGCTGACACCCCATGTCACGCGCTGACGCTAGAGATCGTCAGGAAACATGCGCGAACCAACGCGCCTGGAGGATTCAGTGATGTCGAACCCGTTCGCCGCCCGCCGCGCCGCCTTCCGCGCCCTGCACGCCGAAGGCTGTTTCGCCCTGCCCAACCCTTGGGACGCCGGCAGCGCCAAGCGATTGGAGAGGCTGGGGTTCAAGGCGCTGGCCTCGACCAGCGCGGGCATGGCCTGGGCGATGGGTAAGGACGATGGCCAGGTCACCCGCGACGAGGTGATCGCGCATCTGCGCTATCTGTGCGCTGTCACCGACCTGCCGGTGAACGCCGATTTCGAGAACGGCTTCGCCGAAACGACCGAAGGCGTCGCCGAGAGCGTGACCCTGGCCATCGAGGCCGGCGTCGCGGGGCTTTCGATCGAGGACTGGTCGGGGACGGGCCTCTACGACCTGTCGATCGCTGTGGAGCGCCTCAAGGCCGCCCGCGCGGCGATCGACGCGTCCGGCCAGGACGTAATGCTGGTGGGCCGCACCGAAGGCTATCTGCGAGGGATCCGCGACCTGGCGCCGACCCTGGAGCGCCTGAAGGCCTATGCCGCGGCGGGCGCGGACTGTCTCTATGCGCCGGCCGTCACCGATTTCGACGAGATCCGGGCCATCGTCCAAGCCGTCGCGCCCAAGCCGGTCAACGTGCTGTTCTGGGGACCGCAGATGTCGGTCGAGAGCCTGGGCGCGCTGGGCGTGCGCAGGGTCAGCACGGGCGGTTCGCTGGCCGCCGCCGCCTGGGCCGGATTCGACGCGGTCGCCAAGCGCCTAGCGGAGGAGGGGCGCCTGGCGCCGAAACCTTAGCTCCAACTGTCATCCCGGACGGTCCGAAGGACCGGTCCGGGACCACCAGAAACGCCGAGGTCGGAAAGCCAAGCACCCGTGGCGGTCCCGGCTTTCGCCGGGATGACAGCAGAATGAGCGAAAGACCTTAGTGGTAGCGGCGGATCAGGCCGACCAGCTTGCCCTGCACCTCGACCTGATCGGGGCCGAAGATGCGAGTCTCGTACTTGGGATTGGCCGCTTCCAGAGCGATCGAGCCGCCCTTCTTGCGCAGGCGCTTCAGGGTGGCTTCCTCGCCGACCAAGGCGACGACGATCTCGCCCGAGGTGGCGGTGTCGCCCTTCTTGATGATCACATAGTCGCCGTCGAGGATGCCGGCCTCGATCATCGAGTCCCCTTGCACCTCGAGAACATAGTGCTCGCCGCCGCCGAGCATCGACTCGGGCACTGGCAGGCGCTCGCGCTCGTGCTGGATGGCGTCGATCGGCGTGCCGGCGGCGATCTTGCCGAGGATCGGCAGCTCGCGAGTATCGTTGGCGGGGGCGGTCRCCGTTTGAGCCGGAGGCGGAGCGCCGCCGCCTTCGAACACTTGCGGGCGGAAGGCGCCGCGGCCCTTGGGCGGGGCAGTCGTCGTGGCCTGTTGCGGTAGCTTGACCACCTCCAGCGCGCGGGCGCGGTGGGCGAGGCGGCGAATGAAGCCCCGCTCTTCCAGCGCCGTGATCAGCCGGTGGATGCCCGACTTCGAGGCCAGGTCCAGGGCCTCCTTCATCTCGTCGAACGAGGGGGAGACGCCGGTCTCCTTGATCCGCTCGTGGATGAACATCAGCAGTTCGTGCTGCTTGCGGGTGAGCATGGCGACCTCGGCTGGAGCGCGGAACAAACCGCAAACCTCGCGAATGTTCTCTAGGCGTTCCGCATTAAAGTCAAGTCGAGGCCGTCGCGGCGCGGAAAATCCAGGAAAATCAAAGACTAGGTTGTGCCGCAGGGTAAATAGCGGCCAGAATCAAAAGCTTAACGAAAACTTTCACGCGCGCTTGCGGGCCACGATGATGTCCTGGTCCTGCAGCGGCTGGCGACGCCACACGCCAAGGGCCTGATTCAGCACGTCGAGGCCCAACGCGTCATACTGGACGAGGGTGGGCCCGAGGTCGTAGCCAATCACCGATTCCGGCAGCTCCGGCGTCGCGGTCCAGCAGCCATCGAGAGCGTGGACGAAGTCGAACGCGATCTGGCCATTGCCGGTGTTGGCGCGGGCCTCCTCGTCGATCAGGTACCAGGAGACGATGCTGACCCCGCCGGGCTTCAGCACCCGGGCGATTTCGCGGGCGAATTGCGCCTGGTCGGCGGCCAGCAGGTGGGTGAACACCGAGCCCAGCCAGACATAGTCGAAGCTGGCGTCCGGATAGGGAAAGACATAGGCGCTGGCGGGTTGCGAGCCTTCCGGATTGTACCGGTCGCTGTGCATGGCGGCATGGACGAATTCGAAGCGTGGGTCGCCGACGGCGATGTTGGCTTTGCACCAGTCGATGGCTTGGGCCATCACGTCGAAGCCGCTGTAGCGCCCGTTCTCATCGAGATAGTCGACGAGGGGCGCGGCGGCGCGACCGATACCGCAGCCGACGTCGAGGATGGCGTGGTGTGGCTGCAGGCCCGCCTCGATGAACAGCTGCTTGAACGCCTGGCCCACGCGAACGAAGTCGGCGTCGGCGGCGCCGACCAGGTGCCAGAGTTCCTGCGGCGCGGCGACGGCATTCGGATCGGCCGGCGGAGGCGCGATCGGGGCGGGTGTTCCGCTCAAGGCGCGACGCAGGCGGCCCAGGACGGGGCGCAGGGGCGCGGGCGTGGCGTTACGCAGCGCCGTCAGGAAAGAGCCGTCCCGCATCCGATTCCCTTTCGATCCGAAGCGGGCGGACCCTAGCGGTGCGCCAGGTTTCAGCCAACCTTTGGAGCGGGCAATTTGCGGAAGGTGCGGTCCAGGCGCAGGCCGTGGTCGTTCCACGAGAACAGCACTCGCTCGGCCCGCCCGACCAGGTTCTCCGCGGGAACGAAGCCCATGCCCAGTTCCGGCGGCAGGTCGGCGTCGCGCGCCACGTCCCACGGGCACGAGGCATAGCCCTTGGCCGCCCCGCCGGGGTTGAAGCGGCTGTCGGCCGAGTTGTCGCGATTGTCGCCCATCACGAAATAGCAGCCGGCCGGCACGGTATAGACGCCGGTGTTGGCCGCCGTGGTCTTGGCGCCGAAGCTATTGGTGGCGTAGGTCCGGCCGTTCGGCAGGGTCTCGCGCAGGTGGCGTACGGGGATCGGATAGGCGTCCGGCGCGCCGTCGGCGTCGATGCCGGTCAGGGTCTGGGTGGTGGCCGCGCCGTTGATATGCAGGACGCCATCGATCATCTGGACGCGGTCGCCCGGCAGGCCGATCACGCGCTTGATCACATCGGTGCGACCGTCGGACGGTTTCTTGAAGACGACGATGTCGCCGCGCTCGGGCGCCTTCTCCATCAGGCGACCATGGCCGACGGGCGGGCTGAGCGTGATCGAATGGCGGCTCCAGCCGTAGGGATATTTCGAGACCAGGATGTAGTCGCCGACCAGCAGGGTCGGCTGCATCGACTCCGACGGGATCGTGAACGGCTGGCAGAAGACCGTCCGTGGGACCAGGAACACCACGACCACGATGGCGACCGTCTTGGCGGTCTCGATCAGGCCTTCGGCCCAGCGCGGTTTCGTAGCCATGTATCCGTCTCCCCGTCTCGCCTCAGGGTAGGCCGGCAAGCTTGGCCAAATCGTGGCGCTTACCCGAGCAGGACCTTGGTGGCGGCCGTGACGTCGGCGTGGCGCATCAGGCTCTCGCCGACCAGCATGGCCTTGGCGCCGGTCGCCTCCATCCGCACTACGTCGTCGTGGGTAAAGACGCCGCTTTCGGTGACCAACAGCGCGTCCTTGGGCGCCAGGGCGGCCAGGCGTTCGGTCACCGCCAGGTCGACGACGAAGCTCTTGAGGTCGCGATTGTTGATTCCGACGAGATCAGCGCCCAAGTCGCCGGCGCGGGCCATCTCGGCCTCGTCGTGCACTTCCACCAGGGCATCCATGCCCAAGCGCTTGGCCTCGGACATCAGCTCGGCGGCCAAGTCGTCGTCGACCATGGCCAGGATGACCAGGATGGCGTCGGCGCCCAGGGCGCGGCTCTCGGCCACCTGCCAGGGATCGACCAGGAAGTCCTTGCGGATGCAGGGCAGGCTGACGGCCGCGCGGGCGTCGATCAGATAGGCGTCGGCGCCTTGGAAGCTCGGGCCGTCGGTCAGCACCGAAAGGCAGGCGGCGCCGCCGGCTTCGTAGTTCCGGGCCAGGGCCGGCGGATCGAAATCGGCGCGGATCAGACCCTTGGAGGGCGAGGCCTTCTTGATCTCGGCGATCAGCGAGAGCTTGCCGGGGGCGTGTCCATTGACCAGGGCCTGCTTGAAGCCGCGCGGCGACGAGGCGTTCCTGGCGGCAGATTCGAGGGCGGCCAGAGTGCGCCGACGCTTACGGTCGACGACCTCTTCAAGCTTGTAGGCGGCGATCTTGGCCAGAATGTCGGTCACGCGGCTACTTCCGAATTGGTGGCGGCCACGAGGCCGGCGAGGGCGGCCTTGGCGCGGCCTTTGTCGATGACGTCGGCGGCCAGTTCGATGCCCTCGACCAGGGTCTCGACCTTGTCGGCGACCAGGAAGGCGGCGGCGGCGTTCAGCAGCACGATGTCGCGATAGGGGCCAGTCTCACCGTCGAACAGGCGGGTGAGAGCCGCGGCGTTGAAAGCGGGGTCGCCGCCGGTGATGTCAGCTAGTGAGGCGCGGGGCAGGCCCACGGCCTCGGGCGTGATCTTGAATAGGCGCACGACGCCGTCGCGCCATTCGGCGACCTCGGTCTCGCCCGTCGTGGTCAGCTCGTCCATGCCCGAACCGTGCACCGACCAGGCGCGCTCGGCCCCCAGGGCGCCCAGCGCCTTGGCGATCGGCTCGACGAAGCGCGGCGCCGGGACCCCGACTATCTGCCGCTTGGCGCCGGCCGGATTGGTCAGCGGACCCAGCAGGTTGAAGATGGTGCGGAAGCCCAGCTGCTGGCGGATCGGCGAGACGTGCTTCATCGCCCCGTGATGGGCCTGGGCGAACAGGAAACAGATGCCGGCGTCGTCGAGGGCCCGGCGCTGCTGCTCGCGGGTGGCGTCGATATTGACGCCCAGGGCCGCGAGCACGTCGGCGGTGCCGGACTTCGAGGTGATGGCGCGGTTGCCGTGCTTGGCGACCTTCAGCCCCCCGCCAGCGGCCACGAAACCGACGGCGGTAGAGATGTTCAGGGTGTGCAGGCCGTCGCCGCCGGTGCCGCAGACGTCGATGACGTCGTACGGATGCTCCAGCGGCACGGCCGCGCGGCGCATGGCGCGGGCGCAAGCCGCGATTTCTCCAACAGTCTCGCCGCGCAGACGCATGGCGGTGACCGCGGCGGCCACCTGGGCCGGCGTCGGCTCGCCCCGAAGGCAGGCGGCGAAGAATACTTCGGCGTCGTCGTCGCCCAGGGTCTGGCCGTCGGCCAGCTTGGCCAGCAACGGCTTGAAAGCGTCGGACATGGCGCGGCCTAGACCCAGACCGCCGCGTCACGCTTGACGCCCGCCAGGTCGATGAAGTTGGCCAACATCTGGTGACCGCCCTCGGTGGCGATCGATTCCGGATGGAACTGGACGCCGTACACCGGGCGGGTCTTGTGCTGCACGCCCATGATCTCGCCGTCGTCCGTCCAGGCGGTGACCTCCAGCTCGGGCGGCAGGTCTTCGCGGCGGACCGCCAGGCTGTGATAGCGCGTGGCGGTGAACGGGTTGGGCAGGCCCTTGAAGATGCCCTTGTCGTCGTGGCGGACCTTGCTGACCTTGCCGTGCATGACCGACTTGGCGCGGATCACTTCGCCGCCATAGGCTTGGCCAATCGCCTGGTGGCCCAGGCAGACGCCCAGGATCGGCAGGTCGGCCGGCGCGCCGCGCAGCAGCGGCAGGCAGATGCCGGCCTGGTCCGGAGCCTTGGGCCCCGGCGACAACAGCACGGCGGCGGGACGCAGGCCCAGGGCCTCCTGCACCGTCAGGGCGTCGTTGCGGTAGACGACCGTCTCGGCCCCCAGCTCATTCAGATAGTGGACGAGGTTGTAGGTGAAGCTGTCGTAGTTATCGATGACGAGGATCATGACGCCGCCTTTCGAAGTGCGGTTCTAGCGCGGGGGAAGTCATTGTGTAGCGGCATTTTCACCTGCGGCCTTCAGTTACGGTTACAGCGGTCGCGGTCTCGAGCATCATATGGGTATGGACCCGAGTGATTCCGCCCTGGACCCTGTCGCCGTCGCCTATGTCCGCGCGCTGCTGCGGCCGAAGACGCGCATCCAGAAGATGGCGCCGGTGTTGGCCGCCGCGGCCTTCGCCGCGTTCTGCGCGCTCAGCTTCGCCACGGTGATGGTGCTGGCGCCACCGACGGTCACTCAGCACCTCCCCGACGACCGGCTCGGCGGTCCCTAGAACAGCCCTAAGGCTCAGCTGAACCGCCAGGCTTCCTCGGCCGCGCGCTTGAGAGCGCGGGATTTATGCAGGGTCTCGTCATACTCGGCGTCGGCGTCGCTGTCGGCGACGATGCCGCCGCCTGCCTGGACATACATCATGCCGTCCTTGACCAGCGCCGTGCGCAGCACGATGCAGGTGTCGACCGAGCCGTCGGCCCCGAAATAGCCCACGGCGCCGGCATAGCCGATGCCGCGCTTTTCGACTTCCAGCTCGTCGATGATCTCCATCGCTCGGACCTTGGGCGCGCCCGACAGCGTGCCGGCGGGCAGGGCGGCCATCAGCACGTCGACCGGATCGACGCCGTCGGGCGCGTTGCCCTCGACGTTCGAGACGATGTGCATCACGTGGCTGTAGCGCTCGATCTTGAAGCTTTCGGTGACGCGAACCTGCGGCCCCTTCGGCATTTGGCTGGGCTGGTTACGGCCAGCCTCGCGCAGCATGGCCACGCGGCCGACATCGTTGCGGCCCAGGTCCAGCAGCATCAGATGCTCGGCCCGCTCCTTGGGATCGGCCAGCAGCTCGGCTTCCAGCGCCTTGTCTTCCTCGGGCGTGGCGCCGCGCGGCCGGGTGCCGGCGATCGGGCGGATGGTGATCTTGCCGTCGCGCAGGCGGACCAGGATCTCGGGGCTGGAGCCCACGAGATTGAAACCGTCCAGGTTCAGGAAGAACAGGAACGGCGACGGGTTGGTCCGGCGCAGCGAGCGGTACAGTGCGAACGGCGGCAGGTCGAACGGCGCGCGGAAGCGGTGGCTGGCCACGACCTGGAAGATGTCGCCGGCGGCGATGTAGTCCTTGGCCTTGGCCACGACCTCGGCGTAAGCGGCGCGGCTGACCGGGGTGGTGAAGGCCATCGGGTCACGCGCGGCGCGCGGGGCGTCGTGGGCCAGCGGGCGATGCAGGTCGGCCATCACGGTTTCGATGCGCGCGCGGGCGGCGGCATGGGCGTCCTTGGCCGAGACGCCGGCTTGCGGGCGCACCGTCGTCGTCAGGATGATCTCCTGGGCGATGGCGTCGAAGATGGCCACGATCGACGGACGGGTCATGATCCCGTCGGGCAGGCCCAGGGTGTCCTCGTTGATGTCCGGCAGGCGCTCGACCAGGCGGACGAGGTCGTAGCCCAGAGCGCCGAACACGCCCGCGGCCATCGGCGGCAGGCCCTTGGGCAGTTCCATGCGCGCCCGGGCCACGAGATCGCGCAGGCTGTCCAGCGCGCCGCCGGGCTGGGCCGTGAACCGGCCGGCGGCGATGTCTTCGCCCTCGGCGATCTCGGCCTGGTCGCCGCGGCAGCGCCAGACGAGATCCGGGTTCATGGTCACGATCGAATAGCGGCCGCGCCAGGCCCCGCCCTCGACGCTCTCGAACAGGAAGCTGTAGGGACGCGCCTGGGCGATCTTCAGATAGGCCGAGACCGGGGTCTCGAGATCGTCGATCAGGCGAGTCCAGACGACTTGCTGGCGCCCGGAATCATAGATTTCCGAGAAAGCGTCGTAAGCGGGTTCCAGACTCATCAGTCGGCTTTCTTTCCAACCTTGGCGGCGTCGGCCTTGGCCAGGGCGTCGGTGTCGACGCCGATGGCCTGGCGGGCCAGGGTCAGGTTGCTCTTGGTCTTCAGCTGGGTCTTGGCGGCGTTGCGCGAGGCTTCGCCGAGGTCGCGCATCAGGCCGCTGGCCGTCTGCGTCTGGGCGTAGGCGGCGATCTGGGCGACGGCGGCCGGCGGCGCGGCGTGGACGGTTTCCAGCTTGGCGACCACGAAGGCCTCGCCCTGCTGGCCGGCGCGGGCCACGAAGGCCTCGCCGGGCTTGGCGTTGAAGGCCGCGCCCAGGAACTCGCGGCCCAGGCCCATATGCTGCTGAGCATTCTGGCGGGACAGGCCCGAGACCTTCTGCACCTGCGACTGGGCCGAGGCGGCGACGGCTTCCAGCGACTCGCCCTTCTTGACGCGAGCGGCCAGGGCCTCGGCCTTGGCTTTCAGGCGCTTACCCATCTCCTGGCCCAACCAGACAGCCGTCAGCTGCGGCTTGATCTCGGCCAGGGGCGGCATGGCGGCCGGAACGACCTTTTCGACCTTGACGGCGTAGTACTCGCCCTTGCCCAGCTCGACGAGTTCGCTCTCGCCGCCTTGCGACAGGCCGAAGGCGGTCTTGACGATGTCGGGAGTCAGGCCGACGACCGGCTGGCCCGTCTGGTCGGCGCCTTGGGCGGTGATCGGCGCGGTCGTGACGACCATGGCGCCGGCCTTGCTGGCGGCGGCCACCAGATCAGCGCCGCCGTCGTGGGCGTCCTGATAGGCCTGGGTCTGGTCGTAGGCCTTGCTTTGCGCGGCCTGGGCGCGAACCTCGGCCTCGACCTGCGAGCGGACGCTCTCCAGCGTCGGGACGACGCCCGGTGTGACCTTGGTGACCTTGATCACCGAGACGCCCAGCTCACCCGTGATCGGAGCGCTGACCTGACCGACGGCCAGGGTGAAGGCCGCGTCGGCGACCTTGCGGTCGGGCACGGCGCTCTTGGGTTTATCGGTCAAGATGAGCGGCGTCTTGCCGAACGCTTTGGCGACGACGGTAGGATCCTCGCCCTTGGACAGGCGCTGCGAGATGGTGGCGGCGGCCTTGGCGTCCGGCGCCACGATCTGGATCATCGAGCGCGTCTCGGGCTTGGCCAGGCTATCCTTGCGGAAGTCGAAGGCCTTCTGCACGTCGGCTGGGTTCAGGGCCACGGTCGGCTCCAGCGCCTTGGCGCTGACGCGCATGATCGACAGCACGCGGGTCTCTGGACGCGTCAGCCGCTCGGCGTTTTCCTTCATGAAGGCGGTCAGCTGGGCGTCGGTCGGCGGCGCGGGCTTTTCGATCGAGGCGGGATTGATCGCGAAGGCGGCGATGTCGCGCGCTTCCATCAGATAGGCGCCCTGCAAGGCGGCGTAGACGCGCGGGGCCTTCATGCCGGCGCCGACGGCCGAGAAGAAGTGGGCCTGGGCGATCTCGTCGCGCAGCGAGGCCTCATAGGTCTGCGGCGTCAGATTGTTCTGGGCCAGCAGGGCGGCGTAGGCCTGCGAGTCGAACTTGCCGGTGATCGGGTTGAACGGGCGCTGGGTCGCGGGCAGCTGGCTCATCTGCTCGTGGACGATGTTGCCGACCAGCTTGTCGGACGGGGCCACGCCCATGTCGTGGATCGCCGCGGCGATCGATTCCTGCAGGGCCAATTCCTGGAGGATCTGGCGATCGACGCCGCGCTCGACCGCCTGGTCGGGCGTCAGCGGCTCGCCGTTACGCTGCTCGATTTCCTTGCGGTAATTGTCGAACCGCTGCTTGAAGTCCTGGGCGGACAGGGTGCGCGAGCCAGCGCTGACCACGCCCGAACCGCGCGGGCCTTTGAACACGTCGCTGATGCCGAAGATGGCGAAGCTGACGATCAGCAGGCCAAACAACAGCACCGCGAAGGGCGATTTGGCGAAGGTGCGGAAACCGGCGAGCATGCGTGCGTAAACCTTCCAGTCGGATCGCCGAACGATTGAGCGCGGCGGTCGAGAGCAGCGGGTATAGT
>NZ_JBFUJD010000111.1:0-13085 GCF_056401555.1 Caulobacter sp. P4_E5 | reverse complement strand
CCGGACCCGGGCTTCAAAGGCACGGACACCTTCACCTACACGATCACCGACGACCGCGGCGGCTTCGCGACGGGCGCGATCGCGCTGACGTACAACACGCCCGACTCGCCGAACAACAACCATAATCCCGTCGCCACCGACGACGGCGGTCCGACGGCCCGCATCGAAATTCCCTACGCGGCGGGATGGAGCACCCCGACGATCCGCGTGCTCGACAACGACAGCGATCCCGATGGTGATCCGCTGTCGATCGTCTCGGCCGGTCCCGTGCAGCATGGCAACCTGTCCATCACCGACGGCGCGATCCGCTACTTCCCCGTCGCCGACCAATTCACCGGCTTGGAGGACTTCCCCTACACGATCTCCGACGGCAAGGGCGGGACCGCCACGGCCCGGATCTGGGTGCGGATCGGCAACACCTATCCGGTGACAACGGCCGACAACGTCTCCCTGTACCAGAACAGAGGCGTCAGCATATCGCCGCTCGACAACGACCACGACGCCGAAAGCGATCCGCTGACGATCGGCGCCTACACCCAGCCGGCCCACGGCTCGCTGACCAAGCTCAGCGACACGCTTTTGTTCTATACGCCCAACCACGACTATGTCGGGCCCGACAGCTTCACCTACAACGCCGTCGACGACCACGGCGGCGGCGGCGGCGGCAATGTCTTTATCGAGGTCAAGGCCGGCTCGCCCAACAACGCCCCGATCGCGCGCAACGATTTCAGCGCCGCCTCGCCGGCCACCGTACCGACCGGTATGACGTCCAAACTGATGGTGCTCTCCAACGACGTGGATGGCGACGGGGATGCGATCAGCATCACCGCGTTCACCCAACCGGCTCACGGAACCCTCAGCCTGCCGTCGGGCGGCCAATACCTGCAATACACGCCGACGGCCGGCTATCTGGGTCCCGACAGCTTCAACTACACGATCACCGACGGTCGCGGCGGGACCGCCACGGCGACCGCCTATCTGGGCGTCGTCTACGAATATAACAGCCCCCCCGTCGCGACCAACGACAGCTTCGTCGTGGCCAATTACCGGCAGACCCCGCTCTTGGTGAGCGTCAACGACTCCGACGCCCAGGGCGATGACCGGACCATCGTCTCGGTGACCCAGCCGTCGCATGGCTCCGCAGTCATCAGTGGCGCGCTGATCACCTACACACCGACCGCCGGCTACGTGGGATCCGACAGCTTCACCTACACGATCACCGACGGTCGCGGCGAATACGCCACCGCCACGGTTTCCTTGACGGTGACGGGCAATTCCAATCCGGTCGCCGTAAACGACGCCGTGGCGGGCCGGCACAACAAGATCGCGCTTTTCGGAGATCTGCTCGCCAACGACACCGATCCCAATGACGATTCGCTGAACTTCGTGAGCTTCACTCAGGCCAGCCATGGCGTGGTGTCGCAGCCCGGCAGCTACTATCTCGGCTACACGCCGACGAACGACTTCGTCGGCGTCGACAGCTTTACCTACACGATCACCGATGGGCAGGGCGGAACCTCGACCGCGACCGTTACGGTCACCGTGCCGCCCGAGCCGCCGCCGGTGGCGACGGCCGATAGCTATACGATGGACTTCAACACCACGGCCACGTTCAACGTGCTGGCCAACGACAGCGATCCTGAAGGCGACGTCTTCAGCATCACGGGGGTCGGCGCCCCCGGCCACGGGACGGCGAGCCTCGTCGGCGGCCAGATCACCTACACGCCGATCAAGGGATACAGCGGCGACGACGGCTTCACCTACGCCGTATCCGACGGCAAGGGTGGCGCGGCCAGCGGCAGCGTCTCGATCACGGTCGTGCGGAACTCAAATCAGGCCCCGGTGGCGGTCAACGACGACTACTCCACCCCCGCCAACACCGCCAAGACCTTGACGCCTCTGTCCAACGACTCCGATCCGGACGGCGACACCCCGGTGGTGACGTCCATCGCAGCGCCCGCCCATGGCGCCGCGACGATCACCGATAACGGCGCCAGCGTCCTCTATACGCCGCAAGCCAACTACGCCGGGACGGACACGTTCAACTACACGATCTCGGATGCTCATGGCGGCGTGGCCAGCGCTCAGATTTCCGTCACGACCCTGCCAACCCCCAACCGCAATCCGAAACCGGTGACCGACAGCACCGGGCTGATGGTGGCCAATACGACCGCGACGATCCCGGTGCTCGCCAATGACGGAGATCCGGATGGCGACAGCCTGACCATCGCCTCGACGAGCGCGCCCGCGCATGGGACGGTCAATATCGTCGGCCAGGCGATCACCTATGCGCCCACCGCCAACTACAGCGGTCAGGATAGCTTCACCTACACCGTGTCGGACGGCCACGGCGGGACGGCGACGGCGACGGTCAATGCCTTCGTCACGATCAACCGCCCGCCCGTTGTCCGCGACTATGGTCCGTTTACGGCAAGCAGCCCGCTATTGCTGCCAATCTCCGTGGTCGTTTCAGATCCGGACTACGACCCGATTACTCTGACGGCGGTCGGAACCCCGCCCCGCGGCGCGGCGACGATCTATGCGCCGAGCCTCATTCGGTACACGCCGCCCAGCAACTACAGCGGGTCGGATGCCTTCACCTATACAGTGTCGGACGGGCGAGGCGGCGCGGCCACGGCGAACGTGCTGGTCTTCGTCGCCAATCCGGCCGGGAACAATCCGCCGAGAAAGGGCGACGGATACGCCACGGTGGAACAGAACCTCGCCGCGCAACTGAGCATCGAGGCCGGCAATCCCGACCGGGTCGTCTTCACCTACAGCGCCGTCACGCAGCCGGCGCACGGCACGGTTTCGGCGATCGATGGCTGGGGGCAATTCGTCTACACGCCAACGCCCGGCTACGTCGGGCCCGACAGCTTCAAGTTCAAGATTACGGACGGGCGCGGTGGAACGGCCACCGCCACCCTCTACATTACCGTCGTGCAAAGCGCCGCGCGCCGCCCTGTCGTGGTCGCCGACGGGCCGTTCAACACCCCGTTCAACACGCCCATCACCCTGACGACCTTGCTCGACAACGACAGTGATCCCGAAGGAGAGCCTTTGACGATCGTGGGCGTCGAGCAAGGAACCGGCGGGCGGGCCGCATTGATCGACAACCATACGGTCGTCTTCGTCCCCGATAACAACTTCACAGGATCCAACGCGTCGTTCTCCTACTACGTCACGGATGGCCACACGCGGCCGATCCAGGGCGCGGTCCAGATCAACGTCCTTGCGGCCTCCCCTTGAGATGCTCCCCCGCCTCGCTGAGTCGGGGCGCGGCAGCCTCCAGATCGGGGTGACGCCGATCCGGAGGCCATGTCACGGGACTGTTCACGCGGCGCGACCCGCCGCCAGAGGCCGTTAAGCGCCAAGCTGTCGAAGAAGACCGGCCCCGACCAGGGCGTTGCAGCCATCAAGCCTCTAGGAGCGCAGCGCCACGGTCGGCGCAAATCGCCCTTTTCCACGACAATTCTAAGCTGGCGCAGGCCGCGCGCAGGGGTATTCCACGCCCAAATCGGGGGGAAACTTGGGGGAAAATGCTCAGCCGCAAATCGAACGACCGATTTAGCAACAAGCCATTGACTTCATTGAAGAAGGGAATGGTGGACGCGACAGGGATTGAACCTGTGACCCCTACGATGTCAACGTAGTGCTCTCCCGCTGAGCTACGCGTCCGCCGAAGCGAGCCGAAGCGCCTTCAAGAAGACGTCCCGGCCGGGAAGGTGTGGGGGTATAGCGGCGGCTTGGCCGAGGCGCAAGCCGCCCCCAAAACTTTTTCAGAAGCTTTTTAGGCGGCCATCATCTTTTCCACCTCGGCGACCAGGTCGCGCAGGTGGACGGGCTTGGACAGCACCTTGGCGCCGGCCGGGGCGCGGTCCTGGGCCGAGAGAGCGACGGCGGCGAAGCCGGTGATGAACATGATGCGCAGGGACGGATCGCGGGCGGCGGCCTGGCGGGCCACCTCGATGCCGTCCATGCCCGGCATGACGATGTCGGTCAGCAGCAGGTCCCACGGATGTTCGAGGTGCTGGACGGCTTCCTCCCCGTCGGCGCAGGCCTGGACTTCGAAGCCGGCGCGTTCCAGCGCCCGGGCCAGGAAGCCGCGGAGGGAATCATCGTCTTCAGCGAGGAGGATGCGGGCCATGAGGTCACGTGTCCGGAGAGAAAAGTCTTCGATCGAGGAGCCACCTTAGCGCGTTGTCCGTAAATCGGGGATGAACCTAAATGTCGCGTCCTGTGGACGAATGACGTTCGTGGCTTCGCGCGACGTATTGCCGTTTGACCCGGCGCGGCCGGGCTTCGATGATGAAGCATGAGCGCTTGGCGGCCGATCGCGGCCGAACACCCCCTGGCCACGGACCCGCCGCTGGAGACAATCAGCGGCCCGGCGTTCGAGGTGCTGCGCGCCGCGCCGGCCGGCGCGCCGCCGCCGACGGCCCTGGTGTTCGCCTCGCCTCATTCCGGCGGCGTCTATCCGCAGGACATGATCGCGGCCGCCCGCCTGCCGGTCGAGACCCTGCGCGCCTCGGAGGACGCCTTTGTCGACCAGATCGTGGCGGGGGCGCCGGCCCTGGGGGCTGGCGTGATCCGGGCCCGCTTCGCCCGCGCCTATGTCGACCTGAACCGCGAGCCGTGGGAGCTGGACCCCTCGATGTTCGACGGCGACCTGCCCGAATATGCCCGCGGCCGCACGGCCCGGGTGGCGGCGGGGCTGGGGACCATCCCCCGGGTCGCCGGCGAGGGCCGGCCGATCTACGGCCGCAAGCTGACCTTCGCCGAGGCCAAGGACCGGGTGGAGCTGGCCCACCGCCCCTATCATGACGCTCTGGACCGCCAGCTGGCGGCGGCGCGGGCCGCGCATGGGGCGGCGATCCTGATCGACTGGCACTCGATGCCGGCGGCGGCGGCGCGCGGCCAGCGGGCCAAGGGCGGCGGGCCGTGCGACATCGTGCTGGGCGACCGCTTCGGCGCGGCCTGCTCGCCCAAGCTGACCGGCCTGGTCGAGCGCGAGCTGGAGGCGCTGGGCTACCGCGTCACCCGCAACGCCCCCTACGCCGGCGGCTACACCACCGAGCACTACGGCCGCCCGGCCCGGCGCACCCACGCCCTGCAGATCGAGATCAACCGCGCCCTCTATATGAACGAGACGACCCGCGAACCGACCGAAGGCCTGGCTAAGCTGACCGCCGACGCCGAGAAGCTGACCCGGACGCTGGCGGGGTTAGATGTGGCGGAGCTGCGGTAGGCTTCCTTCTCCCCTTGCGGGAGAAGGTGGCCGCCGAAGGCGGTCGGATGAGGGGTCGATAGCCCTGTCGGCTTGGCGCCCGGCGTCGACCGCCGTCGCGGCGGATGCTTTCTTCAACCCCTCACCCGACCCTTCGGGTCACCCTCTCCCGCAAGGGGAGAGGGAAGGTTCTTATTGAGACGCCGCCTGCCGCGGCGGCAGCGCGAACCGGATCGTGATCCCCGACAGCCGCCGCGACACCTGGGCGGCGTTGGGGCCGTCGACGCTCACTTGATAATAGGCCATGGCCGCGCGAGCCGCCTCGCCGAAGCCCAGGCCGCGCGGGTTCTCGCCGGTGACTTCGCAGTCGCCGAGCGAGCCGTCGCGGCGGATCACGCAGGCCAGGGTCGCGCCGCCCTCGACCTCCGCGCGGCGGGCGGTGGCCGGAAACAGGCGGGCCAGCGCCTCCGGCGATGGCGATTTCAGGATCTTCAGCGGCGGCAGGCGCGCGGACGGACCTTGGGCTTGGCCCTGCCCTTGCCCCTGGGCTTCCGCGCCAGACAGGCCCAAAGCCGCCACAAAGGCCGCCAATATGAAAAGTCGCTGTTTCAAAGCCCGCCCCCCGGTCAGCTTCGTCGCGGGAAAGGGTGGGCTGATCGTCCGGGCGCTGTCAAACGACGTCGCCTGCGAGGCTATCTCGACCGCCTCGCGCTCGCCCCGGAGGCCTCGGGGACGTCGAGGCCAAAAAAAAGCCCGGCGAAACCGCCGGGCCAGTTCATTAGGGAGGAAACGCCCAGGAAGGGCAGAAGCGGCAGCGCCGCCTCACAGGAATGTTTATAGGGTGCGGCGCAAAATTGGGCAAGCAAAAAATCGAACTTCAATGTCGATTTTCCGAGAGGGGATTCGCGCAACCCTTTGCAGGGTAAGGATCGCAGAACGTCGCTATTAGAAACCGCCTCATTTTTGGGCATGTTGCAGTGCACAATTTGTTGCGTTTGAAACGGTCTCTCGCGAGAGCATCGCGCAAACCCAAGCGCGGCAAGGCTTTGATGATGACACCGGTTTCCTGCGACAACTGTTTCGTGGTGGTAGGGGTGGATAAATCGAGCGCAGTCGCGTAAAAGCCGCGCGCCTGACGCGTGACGCGTCATCCCCTATTCTTCCCGAAAGTCCGTCCGTTCCCATGTCCATGCGAAATATCGCCATCATCGCGCACGTCGATCATGGCAAGACCACCCTCGTCGATCAGCTGCTGGCCCAGTCGGGCGTCTTCCGCGCCAACGAAGCCACGACCGAACGCGCCATGGACTCCAATGACCAGGAGCGCGAGCGCGGCATCACCATTCTGGCCAAGTGCACCAGCGTGCTGTGGCACGGCGAAGCGGGCGAGACCCGCATCAACATCATCGACACCCCCGGCCACGCCGACTTCGGCGGCGAGGTCGAGCGGATCCTGGGCATGGTGGACGGCTGCGTCCTGCTGATCGACGCCGAGGAAGGCGTCATGCCGCAGACCAAGTTCGTGCTGACCAAGGCGCTGAAGATGGGCCTGAAGCCGATCCTCTGCATCAACAAGGTCGACCGCGCCCACGCCGATCCGGACAAGGTCCACAACGCCGCCTTCGACCTGTTCGCCGCCATCGGCGCCACGGACGAGCAGCTGGACTTCCCGCACATCTACGCCTCGGGCCGCGCCGGCTGGGCGACCCTGGACATGAACGTCCCCAGCGACAACCTCGGCCCGTTGTTCGACCTGATCGTCCGCCACGTGCCGGAGCCGAAGCAGATCGCCAAGATCGACGCGCCCTTCCAGATGCTGAACGTGCTGATCGAAAGCGACCCGTTCCTGGGCCGCCTGCTGACCGGCCGCATCGAGAGCGGCAAGGCCGTCCCCGGCATGGCCATCCACGCCCTGGACCGCGACGGCAAGGAAATCGAGCGCGGCCGCATCACCAAGGTGCTGGCCTTCCGCGGCCTGAAGCGCCAGCCGGTCGATGAAGGCGCCGAGGCGGGCGACATCGTCGCCATCGCCGGCATGAGCAAGGCCACCGTCGCCGACACCCTGTGCGCCATGGACGTCACCGAGGCCCTGCCGGCCCAGCCGATCGATCCGCCGACCATCTCGATGACCGTCTCGGTCAACGACAGCCCGCTGGCCGGCAAGGAAGGCGACAAGGTCCAAAGCCGCGTCATCCGCGACCGCCTGCTGAAGGAAGCCGAATCGAACGTCGCCATCAAGGTGACCGAGACCAGCGAAGGCGACGCCTATGAAGTGTCGGGCCGCGGCGAACTGCAGCTGGGCGTCCTGATCGAGAACATGCGCCGCGAAGGCTTCGAGGTGTCGATCAGCCGTCCGCGCGTCGTGTTCCAGACCGATCCGGAAACCGGCAAGCGCCTGGAGCCGATGGAAGACGTCATGATCGACGTCGACGACGAGTTCTCGGGCATTGTCATCGAGAAGCTGTCGCTCCGTAAGGCCGAGCTGAAGGACATGGGCCCGTCGGGCGCGGGCAAGACCCGCATCCAGCTGACCGCCCCGTCGCGCTCGCTGATCGGCTATCAGGGCGAGTTCCTGACCGACACGCGCGGTTCGGGCGTCCTGAACCGCGTGTTCAGCCACTACGAGCCCTACAAGGGCCCCATCGACCAGCAGCGTAAGGGCGTGCTGATCAGCAACTCGGACGGTGAGACGGCGGCCTACGCGCTGTGGAACCTGGAAGAGCGCGGCGTCATGTTCGTCGGCGCCAACGAGAAGTGCTATCTGGGCATGATCATCGGCGAGAACGCCCGTCAGGACGACCTCGACGTCAATCCGATGAAGGCCAAGCAGCTGACCAACGTCCGCGCCTCGGGCAAGGACGAGTCGATCCGCCTGACCCCGCCGCGCCGCATGACCCTCGAACAGGCCATCGCCTATATCGAGGAAGACGAGCTGGTCGAGGTGACCCCGAAGAACATCCGCCTGCGCAAGCAGATCCTGAACCCGTCGTTCCGCAAGCGCCGCGTCAAGGAAGAGTAGGGTTTTCGGACCTTCGAGATTTGGGCCGCCGTTCGAAAGGACGGCGGCCTTTTTCTTGGGGGGCGCCACTTATTCCCGACCTCCCCGGCGAAAGCCGGGGCCCAGCTGGAAGAACGCTGGGGCGGGTTCTAAGAACGCCGCGCCTCTCCAATCAGCCCAAGCGCCACGAGATCTGGATCCCGGCTTTCGCCGGGAAGGTCGGGGGTTGGAGTCAACTGAACCTAAACCGCCAATGCTCTCGCCCTACTCCCCCCCCGGTTTGCCCCAGCGAAATCGCGAACTTAACCGTGAATTTACCCGGCCGAACGATGGTCTCCGCGGGGGATTTCGCTCCGGAAGATCGAAGGGCCGCGCCTTGCGCACAGCCGCCAGTACGCTGATCCAGAGCGGCGCGTCCGCCCTGCTCGCCCGCCTGCTGCCCGAGGTGCCCGAGGCCATGGCCGGTCGCGTGCGCTTCGAACAGGTGCAGAGCATCCTGCGAATGACGCCCGTGATGATGGGCGCCAACATCGTCATCGCCCTGCTGGTCGGCCTGGCCGGCCTGACCAGCTCGCACCGCGTCGCCTTGTCGATCTGGTCGGCCCTGGTGATCAGCTACGCCCTGCTGGGTCTGCGCGGCTGGGTCGCCGCCCAGCGCCGCAAGAGCAGCAAGAGCACCGTCTCGGTGCGCGGCGTGCGCCGCATGACCTGGCAGGCGGGCGTCCTGGGCCTGCTGTGGGGCGCGCTGCCGATCCTGACCATGCCCAAGGAGCAGGGCTTCGCCGGCGCCATGCCGATGCTGGTCGCCTCGGTGATCGCCGGCATGATCGGCTGTGGCGGCTTCGCCATGCTGACCCTGCCGGCCGCCGCCATCGCCTATTCGACCCCGATGGTCGTGGGCTCGCTGTGGGTGCTGGCCACCAGCAACGACCCGATCCTTTACGCGCTGGGCGGCCTGTTGATCTTCTGCCACATGGTGGTCAGCGTCTCGTGCCTGTCGCACGCCAAGATCTTCGCCGACCGCCTGGTCGCCGCCGAGGAGCTGGAACAACAGAAGCAGGTCGTCAGCCTGCTGCTCTCCGACTTCGAGGAAGGCGCCAGCGACTGGCTGTGGGAAGTCGACGCCGCCGGGCGCATGACCTACGTCTCCGACCGCATGGCCGCCGCGGCCGGCGCCGACAAGGACGCCCTGATCGGCCAGCCGATGTCGGACCTGTGCGGCGCGGCCGAGGCCCCCGCCGGCCCGGTCGCCGCCCTCTCGGCCCTGTTCGCCGAGCAAAAGACCTTCCGCGACGTGATCGTCTCGATCGGCGTCGGACCCAATCCTGATTCTAGGGCGACCCACTGGTGGTCGCTGTCGGCCAAGCCGGTGCACGACCTGGACGGCTGCTTCATCGGCTTCCGCGGCGTCGGCGCCGACATCACCCGGGCCCGCGAGGACCAGGCCCGCATCTCGCGCCTGGCCCATTACGACGTGCTGACCCAGCTGCCCAACCGCCTGTCGTTCCTGCAAGCCCTAGGCAAGGCCTGGACCGAACACGGACGGAAGAATGGCGCCGGCTGCGCGGTGCTGTGCCTGGACCTCGACCATTTCAAGGGCGTCAACGACAGCCTGGGCCACCCGATCGGCGACGACCTGCTGATCCAGGCCTCGGCGCGCCTGCGCGAATGCGTGGCCGACACGGGCTTCGTGGCCCGCCTCGGCGGCGACGAGTTCGCCGTGGTGGTCGCCCCCTCGCCCGGCCACGAGGCGCTGGGCGCCCTGGCCCAGGCCATCGTCCTGGACCTGTCCAAGCCCTATGACGTGCGCGGCCACCACGTGCTGATCGGAGCCAGCATTGGTGTCGCCGTAGCCCCGATGGACGCCGACGATCCCGACGGCCTGCTCAAGCACGCGGACCTCGCCCTCTATCGCGCCAAGGGCGACGGCCGCGGGGCCTATCGCTTCTTCGAGACCGCGATGGACGTTTGGGCCCAGGAGCGCCGCGAGCTGGAGCTGGACCTGCGCGACGCCCTGGCCAAGGACGAGCTGAAGCTGTTCTTCCAGCCGCTGATCGGCAGCCAGGCGCACGAGACCACCGGCTTCGAGGCCCTGCTACGCTGGCAGCATCCGCGCCGGGGCCTGGTGCCGCCGGCCGACTTCATCGAATGCGCCGAGCAATGGGGCCTGATCGGCACGATCGGCGAGTGGGTGCTGCACGAGGCCTGCCGCACGGCCGCGACCTGGCCCTCGCACCTGACCGTGGCCGTGAACCTGTCGCCCAACCAGTTCGCCTCGGGCGAGCTGGTGGCCCAGGTCAAGGCCGCCCTGAAGGGCTCGGGCCTGGCGCCCGCGCGGCTGGAGCTGGAGATCACCGAGGGCCTGCTGCTGCACGACAGCGCCAAGACCCTGGAGCAGCTGGCGGCCCTGAAGGCCCTGGGCGTCAAGATCGCCATGGACGACTTCGGCACCGGCTATTCCAGCCTGGCCTATCTGTGGCGGTTCCCGTTCGACAAGATCAAGATCGATCGCTCGTTCGTGGCCGAGATGCAGGACAACACGGCCATCGCCGACATCCTGCGCACCATCGCTCTGCTGGGCCAGACCCTGAACCTGGAGGTCACGGCTGAAGGCGTCGAGACCACCGCTCAGGCCCGCCTACTGGCCGACATGCGCTGCGACACGTTCCAGGGCTTCCTGTACGGCCGCCCGATGCCGGTGAGCGACATTCCCAGCTTCCTGGTCGCCAACCTGGCCCGGCAAATGCGCCGCGAGGTCGAGGGCGACGGGGCGGACGAGGCGGCCACGGGCTGAGAGACTCTGCCTGCCCGTCGGGGGCGCTGTCGCGGCGTGACGGGGGGGGGCGCTCAGTCTTGAGCGACTTCCTCCCGCCTCCGCGCCAACCACAACCGCTCCGCCGGTCCCGGCTCCAGCGCCATGACCCGGTCGTAGGCCGCTAGCGCCGCGTCGCGCCGGCCCAGCCGCGCCAGCAGGTCGGCCCGTACGGCGTGGAACGGCAGGAAGTCCGCCAGCCGCGCCGCGTCCAGCCCCTCGACCTCGGCCAGGGCCACGGCCGGGCCAGCCACCTCCGCCAGGGCCACCGCCCGGTTGATCCGGACGAACGGATCCTCGCGCCAGTCCAGCAACAGGTCGTACAGCGCCAGGATCGCCGACCACGGCGGCGGCTCGGCCAGGGAGCGGCGCAGGCTCCAGGCTCCGTGCAGGGCCGCGCGCAGCTGGCGCGGTCCGGAGGCGTTCAGCCGCGCCGCGCGGCGCAAAAGGGCGTCGGCCTCCAGGATCAGCGGTCGCCGCCATAGATGCGGATCCTGCTCCGACAGCGGGACCATCGCCCCGTCGGCGTCCAACCGCGCCGGCCGGCGGGCCTCGGCGAAGCGGACGGTGGCGGCGAAGGCCAGGCACTCGGGTTCGTTCGGCAGCAGCTCCGCCAGCACGGCGGTCAGGTCCAGCATCTCGCGGGCATAGCCGGCGTGGGTCCCGGCCCCGGCCGCGTCCTCGTGGGCCCGGGCATAGGCGACCTCCAGGGTCGAGAGCACGGCGGCCAGGCGCTCGGGCCAGGCCTCGGGGCCGGGGACCTCGAACGACACGCCGGCCTCGGCGATCTTCTTCTTGGCGCGGGTCAGGCGCTGGAACATGGCCGGCTCGGCGACCAGGAAGGCGCGGGCGATCTCCTGCACCGACAGGCCGCAGACCAGGCGCAGGGTCAGGGCGGCGCGGGCCTCGGGCGCGACGGCCGGGTGGCAGCAGACGAAGATCAGCCGCAGCCGCTCGTCGGGGATCAGCCGGGTGTCGGAGGCCAGCAGGTCCTCGGCCGAGGGCGCCGGTTCGGGGTCGTGGGGCGCCAGGCGCTGGCGAACATTCCGCCGACGGATCATATCCAGCGCATGCCGCCGCGCCGTGGCGTAGAGCCAGGCGGCCGGGTCCAGCGGCGGAGCGGCCGGCCAGACAGCCGCCGCCCGCGCGCAGGCCTCGGCGAAGGCCTCCTCGGCCAGGTCGAGGTCGCGGAAGGTCGCGGCCAAGGCGGCGATGATCCGCCCGCCGGCCTCCCGCGCGGTCTGGTCTAGGGCCTTCAAGGCTCCTCGATCACCGGGCGGACCTCGATGGCGCCGTCGCCGGCGAACGGGATCCGCTTGGCGATGGCCAGGGCCGCGTCCAGATCGGGCACGTCGACCAGATAGAAGCCGCCCAGTTGCTCGCGCGCCTCGGCATAGGGGCCGTCGTGCAGAGCGTGCTCGCCGCCGGCCTTGCGGACGGTGGTGGCGGTGTCGACGGTCTTCAGGCCCGAGCCGCCCTTGAGAATTCCCTGGGTCGCCAGCTCGCCGGCCAGGGCGCGGTGGGCGGCGATGATCTCCTCGAAAGATCGGCCGTTGTCGCCGCGATAAAGCGCTTCGTTCTCGTAGATCAGCAGGGCGTATTGCATGGCGATGTCTCCCGTGAGCCCGCGACCATCGCGGCGCTTCGAGGTGGAGACGCGCCGGCTCGGCGGGATTCGACAGCGGGTCGGGAAAAATGTCGAGGGGGTGGGAATGCTCGTCGGGGCGCGGGGATAGAACCCCTCTCTCTTTGAGAGAGGGAGGGGCCCGCGCCGCAGGCGTGGGAGGGTGAGAGGTTAGGCGAAGCCGGTCTGTGAGTTCGCGCATCTCACTGAGTTTTCGAGGTTTATCGGTGAGCGGTGTAACCACTCACCCTCCCATGCTGCGCATGGGCCCCTCCCTCTCTCAAAGAGAGAGGGGTGATGGAAGGCACGAGCGTTCAGGTCTTTTCATCCCCCGTCCAAAAACCCGCCGTATGCTTCTACTCACCTCGTCGCGAGGAAAGGGCGCATGGCCAGCGACCGATTGCGGCGGCGGGGGGTGATCGAG
>NZ_JBFUJD010000110.1:0-13175 GCF_056401555.1 Caulobacter sp. P4_E5 | reverse complement strand
GGCGCGGCTGATGGGCGGCGAGCTCACCGCCGCCAACGCCGAGGACGGCGGCGCGCGCTTCATCCTGCGCCTGCCCGCGCCGGAGGGCGTCGAGCCGCCCGCGCCGGAGCCGGACGCGGCGCTGGCGCTCCGCGACGAGGCCCCGCTGATCCTGGTGGTCGACGACCACGACATCAACCGCCGCGCCCTGCGTCAGATGCTGGAGGCCTTCGGCGCCCGCGTCGAGACGGCCGAGGACGCCCTGGCGGCCCTGGCGGCGGCGGAAACCCAGGTGTTCGACGCCATCCTGATGGACATACGCATGCCGGGCATGGACGGGCTGGAGGCCACCCGGCGACTGCGCCAAGCCGGGGCCAACCGCCAGACGCCGATCATCGCCGTCACCGGCGCGGTGTCGGCCGACGAGGTCGCCGCCTGCCGCGAGGCGGGCATGACCGGCTGGGTCGAGAAGCCGGTGAACCCTCGCGACCTCTATGCGGCGCTGTTCGGCTAGATCCTCCGCATTTTCGACGCACATCGCGGGTGTTCTTGCCTAGAAAAGGCGTCAGCGGGGCCTCGCGAGTCGCGCCGCCCGATCTTCAATTCCGTTTCAAGAGCTTGGGTCAGTGCACGAAGTCGGGGAGAGCAGCGTCTGGGAGAAGCGGCGACGCCGGAAATGGCTGATCGTCGCGGCCCTGTCGGGCCTGGTCTTCGTCGCTTCGGTTCTGCTGCTGTGGTTCGACCACGCTGGGCCGAAGGGGAACTTCTCGATCCCCGGCCAGGCGACCTTCAAGGTCCCCGAGGCGCCCGCCGACTGGCGCGGCGACATCGACTACAAGGTGCTGGACGGGCGCTTCAACGCCATGATGACCGACCGCTCGATGGAGGGTCTGGCCGTCGCCGTGGTCGAGAAGGGCCGGCTGTCGTTCGTCAAGGGCTATGGTTTCACCTCGGCTCAGGGCGGCGAGCGCGTCGACGCTCGCACCGTGTTCCGCTGGGCCTCGCTGTCCAAGACCGTCGCCAGCACGCTGAGCGCTCGGCTGGCGGCCGACGGCCTGTTTTCGCTGCAAGACCCGATCGAGACCTTCCACACCAGCCTGCGCCTGCCGGGCGAGGCCCAGCGCGACCTGACGGTCGAGCAGCTGCTGTCGCAGCGCACGGGCCTGGGCAAGAACGCCTATGACGGTCAGCTGGAGGACGGCGTCGACCCGGCCAAGATCCGCGCCTCGCTGGGCGCGCTGAAGCCGGTCTGCCCGCCGGGCACCTGCCACACCTACCAGAACATCGCCTACGACACGATCAGCGAGGTCATCCGCGACAAGACCGGCCAGTCCTATGCCGAGACGGTCCAGCGCCGCTTGTTCGGGCCGCTAGGGATGACCGGGGCCAGCATCGGCGCCGCCGGCCTGACCTCGGCCAAGCACTGGGCCAAGCCGCACAACCGCGGGCGCGGGACCCTGGAACTGTCCGACGCCTACTACCACGTGCCGGCGGCGGCCGGGGTCAACTCGACCATCGTCGACCTGGCGATCTGGATGCGGGCCCAGATGGGGCTGCGGCAGGACGTGCTGTCGCCTTCGGTGCTCGACGACGTTCAGCGCTCCCGCGTCGCCACGGGCCGGCCCTACGGCCGCCTGAACATCGCCCGCGAGCTGAAGAGCCCCGGCTATGGCCTGGGCATGCGCAGCTTCGACTACAAGGGCCACCACCTGATCGGCCACAGCGGCGGTGTGTCGGGCTATCGCTCGACCATGATGTTCGATCCCGAAACCAAGACCGGTATCGTCATGCTGTGGAACAGCGACGGCAACCTGCCTTTCCGCTTCCAAGCCGAGTTCTTCGACCGCGCCTACAAGCTGCCGTTCACCGACTGGCTGGAGCTGGAGAGCGCGACGTCACCGGCGGGCGGCGAGGCGGAGGTGTCGGGGTAGGGCGAGCGGTTCGCCTAGGCCGCGGCCAGGGCCATGAGGTCCCTGAGTTGGTCCTCGGCATAGGGCTTGCCGATGAAATAGCCGCGATCGGGCATCTGCTCGACGGTCGGCCGCTCGCGGCCCGACGTCAGGATCACGCGCATTAGGGGACGGCGCGCTCGGACCTCGGCCGCCAGGGCGAAGCCGTCCATGCCGGGCATGTTGATGTCCGTGAACAGCACGCTGATCTCGGGGTTCTCGTCAAGAAAGGACAGCGCCTCGACGCCGTCGTCAGCCTCCAAGATCAGGTAGCCCGCGTCGCGAAGACAGTCGGCGGCGACACAGCGAATGAACGGCTCGTCGTCGACCACCAGGATCGTCGTCCGATTCACCAGCTTTTCCATGATAGTTTCAATACCCGCGTCACCCGCAGGTTCCGCCCAACTTGGTTAATCAATTGCGGTAAGCGCCTTGCTTTTTCAGCGTGCGAGGCGCGCTTGCGAGAAACGTAGGTTCGTCTGCAGTCCCGTGGCGGTCCATTCGCGCGACCACTGTCCGCGAAGCTGCCGGACGACGGCGTTTTCCAGAAGGATGCTGCCGAAGCCCCCGCCCTGTACGACCTCGGCCGCGGTCGTGGCCTGCGGAACGTACTCGCGCCACGCGACAGCCACGTCGTCCCCGTCCTTGGTCATCTCGATCCTGAC
This sequence comes from Caulobacter sp. P4_E5, assembly GCF_056401555.1. Taxonomy (NCBI): domain Bacteria; kingdom Pseudomonadati; phylum Pseudomonadota; class Alphaproteobacteria; order Caulobacterales; family Caulobacteraceae; genus Caulobacter; species Caulobacter sp. P4_E5. The sequence continues at coordinate 10,582 of NZ_JBFUJD010000110.1, read as the reverse complement.
CGTGCCGCCCGCGTGACCCAGGGCCCCGTATTTCAGGGCGTTGGTCGCCAGCTCGTTGATGATCAGGGCCATCGAGGTGGTGGCGGCGCGGCCGATCCGAACGTCGTCACCCGATACCGTCACCCGCCGGTGGACGCTGTCCAGGTCGCCATAGGGCTCCAGCAGGACGTGAAGGAGCACTAGCAGGGTCTGCGGCGCGACCTCGGAGCCGCCCACGGCCTCGAGCGGCGTCGCATAGGCCATCGCGCGGCCGAGGCCGAACAGTCGCGTCCGCAGGGCGTCGGCGAACGGCCGGGCGGCCGCATCGGCCCTGGCGGAAAGCGAGATCACGCCGTCGACGACCGCGAACATGTTCTTGATGCGGTGCGCCAGCTCCCGCAGCAGCAACGACTTCTCCTCATTGGCCTTCCGGCGTTCCGAGATGTCCATCGAGACGCCGACCAGGCGCAAGGGCGCGCCATCGACGCCTCGGGTGATGTCGGCGCGCATCTGGATGAAGGCGATGGCCGCGTCGGGGCGAACGATCTGGAACTCGATCGCGAAATCGCCATCGACGTCCGGGTTCCTGAACGCCTCCCGCACACGTCGGCGGTCATCAGCATGGACGGCGTCCAGCAGCACCGGCAAGTCGAACGCCTCGGACGCCAGTCGCCCGAAATTCTCGCGGAACACCGAGGAGGCCGTCAGCTCGCCCGAGATCAGGTCCAGGTCCCACAGGCCCATGCGGCCGGCTCCCGTGGCGAAGCGAAGCCGCTGCTCGCTGTCGTGCTGCGCTTGCAGCCGGCGCGCCGACTCGGTCGCCAGGTCGGCGTTGTTGCGTTCGAGATCTTCCAATCTTTGCAGCTCGGCGGTGACGTCGAACTGGCTGGCGATGAAATAGCTCAGCTCACCGCCGGCGTCGTGGACCGGCGCCATCTGCAGGCGGTTCCAGAACACCGAACCGTCCTTGCGATGGTTGCGCACGTCGATGGCGATCGCCCGTCCCCGTTTCACGGCGGCGCGGATGGCGCCGACCACGGCCGGGTCGGACTGGGGTCCCTGAAGGAAGCGACAATTGCGCCCGATCACCTCTTCACGGTCATAGCCGGTCAGCTGACAGAAGGCGTCGTTGACGAACACCAGCGGATTGTCGGCCAGGCGCGGGTTCGTGATGATCATCGGCGTCCCGGTCGCCCGGACCGCGGCGGCGAACGGATCGCTATCGCCGCCGAACCCGGCGAAGGTCCCGCCGCGATCGAACGTCAACGGGATCGGAGCTGCAAGGATGGTTCGGCGCTGGGGCATGGTCGCTCCGGCGCACGGCAAGACCAGAGAAATCGCCCTGTCGGTCGCGATTTAGCCGTACCGGCTCCCGGAGGCGCACGCCAGCGGCAATAGCGGCCAGGTCTCGATATAGGCGCGGCGATCGCCCGGCGGCCAAAGCCTCGGCGCGCGGTCGGCCGAGGCCATTGCCGCCGCCCGTCATCTCCGGGCGGCGGCGATGATATAGGCCGTCCTACCGCCCGAACTGGCTCAGCGCGCCGCCGGCGGCCAAGCCCAGGGCGCAGAAGACGCCGAGGTGGAAGACCACGCCGAGCGCGACGGTGCGGCGGACCGACCATTTGCTTTCCACGGCGAAGACGCGGCCGATCTCGGACTGTAGCGAGCGCGCGACGCTGGCGACCGGGGCGTCGTGATCGTTGGCGATATGCAACTCGGGACGACGGCGCATCTTGGCGGCAGGAGCGGCGATGGCGTCCAGGTAGTCGAACTTACGCTTCAGCATCATTGACTTCCTCCAATGTCGTTGGAGGCAAGATGCGTGTGGTAGAGCTAACAAACCGTGCTCGATGAGCGCTGGTATCCTGCGACAACTTGTCATTCCCCTCGTATTGGGGAAGTTCAGGGCTGGTTAAGCATGTTGCCCAGGTGAACTATACCTGGATTTACCCCGTGATAATCTTTGGCTTCAAGTTCAGGTGCTGGGCGGCCGTATTGGCGCGCTTGTTGGTCTGCTCGCCCAGCAGCAGATCGGCGAAGCCGGGATCGGCCGCCAGGATCAGGTGGCTCTTGTCCAGGGTCAGGCGCGAATGGGCCAGCAGGCGAGGGCTGCGGCCCGACAGGTCGCAGGCCAGGCGGATCGTCGCGCCCAGGGCCCGGGCCCGTTTCAGCTGGGCGGGGCTGAGCAGCCGCTCCAGGGTCTCCAGCTCGGGCGGGTTGAAGCTGGTGGCGTGGCGGGCGTGAGCGGCCACGGCCAGGAAGGACCGCTCGGCGTGGGTCTGGCCGGCGATCGGGGCGCGCAGCACCTGCTCGAACACCAGGTCGGCGCGATGGTCGGGGTGCAGGCGGGCGCCGACGTCGGACAGGCGACAGGCGGCGGCGACCAGCACGCCGTCGCGCTCGCCGAACAGCGGGGGCAGGGTGCGGAAGGCCGGCGCGATCCAGGCGTCCAGGGCCGGGCCCAGCTCGTCGGCCACGCCCTGGCGCGCGCCCAGGGCCGTGCAGCCTTCGATCAGCGGGTCCAGGCCGCGCACGCGCGGCGGCATGGCCTCGAACAGCAGGCCCTCGCGCACGCCATAGGCCGAGATCTCGATGCGCTTGAGGTCCAGCTGCTCGATCAGAATCTCCAGCACTACGGCGGCGTAGGGCAGGGTCTCCGAGCGCTTCTTGCTCATGCCCTCGATGCGGTCGAGCGAGCTCTTGGACTGGTGGGCGACCAGGCGGGCGGCGGCCAGGGCCTCAGGCGCGCTGATCTCGTACTGGTGGACGACGTGCAGCGGATAGCCCGACAGCCGCATGTGCAGCAGGGCCAGGTTCCGCCAGGCGCCGCCGACGGCGTGGAAGGTGTCGGAGCGGAAGTCGCCGGCGACGGCGGCCACGCGCTCGCGGGTCAGGCGGCGCACGCGCTCGGCGTCGAAGCCGCCATGGGGGTCGGCCAGGCTGAACGGACCCAGCGGCAGGGTCACGCCCTGGCCGGCCCCGGTGGTGGACAGGCGGACCAGCTCCAGGCTGGCGCCGCCCAGGTCGCCGACCACGCCCTCGGCGTCGGGAGCTCCGGCCAGCACGCCCAGGGCGGCGTAGTGGGCCTCTTCCTCGCCGGACAGGACGCGGACCGTGAAGCCGGTCTGCTGGCGCACCTGGGCGATGAAATCCTTGCCGTCGCGGGCTTCGCGAGCGGCGGCGGTGGCGACCACGAAGGTCTCGGCCGGATCGACGGCCTCCAGCACGGCGCGAAAGCGCTTCAGGGCCTGCAGGGTCTGGAGGACACCCTCGGGCGACAGACGGCCGCTGTCGCCGAGGTCGCGGCCCAGGCCCGCCAGGACCTTCTCGTTGAAGACGGTCCAGATGGCGCGGCCTTCCAGCCGGTACACCACCAGGCGGACCGAGTTGGAACCGATATCGATCACAGCCGCGTCGCGCGGCGCCTGGAAGGCCATGGGCTGGGTTTAGCGTATTCGACCGGCGGGGGAAGCGCCGGCGTCTATTTTTCCATGGGGAAGGCCGCGCGGAAAGGCTTGCGGCAAAACGTCTTGCGAGCGGCGCGGTATTATTGCCCGGATAATATTGACTCTAATTTCATCCGGGTGAATAAGGCGGGCCTATTTACGAGGTTCCGCCGATGTCCGTTTCGCCCGATCAGCTTCCCGCCGTCCGCAAGGCCCTGCGCGCCGCGTTCGGGACCGAGACGCTGGACGGCTGGACGCCGCTGTCCGGTGGCCTGTCGGGCGCCGGGCTGTGGCGGATCCGGGTCGGCGGCATCGCCTATGTGCTGAAGGTGGAGGYGGCCGAGCGCGACGCCTTGCGCGACCCGCATCGGAGCTATCAATGCCTGAAGCTGGCCGCCGAGGCCTGCCTGGCGCCGCGCGTGCGCTACGCCGATCCGGACGACGGGGTGGCGATCAGCGACCATGTCGAGGCGCGGGACCACACCGGCTCGCGCGCCGACCTGGTGGTCGAGCTGGCCCAGGCGGCGCGGGCGCTACACGCCATCCAGGGCTTTCCGCCCCTGGTCGACTATCTGGACGGCCTGGCCGCGCTGGTCGATCGCGCGGTCGGGAGCGGGACGGTGGCGGCCAAGGCCTTGGCCGGGCCGCTGGCCGCCTGGGCTCGCTTACATGAGGCCTGCAAGCGCCTGGAGCCGCAGCCGGTCTCCAGCCACAACGACCTCAACCCGCGCAACCTGCTCCATGACGGTCGGCGGGTCTGGTTGATCGACTGGGAGGCGGCGTTCCAAGCCGACCGCTATGTCGACCTGGCCGCTCTGGCCAATGTCTATGCCGCCGACCCGACCGGCGAGGCCCTGCTGCTGCGCGTCTATTTCGGTCGCGAGGCCACGGACGCCGAGCGGGCGCGGCTCTGGCTGTTCCGCCAGGTCAGCCACGTCTTTCACGCGGCGATCTTCCTGGTCGGCGTGGCCGGGCAGGCGCGGGCGGAAACGCTGGACGGGCCGGAGCTGGACACCCTCCACACCAGCCTGTCGCTGGGCGAGCCGCTGCTGGACACCGCCGAGGGCCGGCTGGCCTACGGCCTGGCGCGGTGGCGGACGGCGACGGCGGGGATCAACGCGCCGATGTTCGCCGAAGCGGCGCGGACGGCGATCTAGCGATCTGCTCAGCTCCCCAGCTCGTCATCCCGGCCGCAGCGCAGCGGAGAGCCGGGACCCAGGGGCAACCGCACTGAGCTTGGCCCCTGGGTCCCGGGTCGGCTTCGCCGCCCGGGATGACAAGATCAAGGATTGATCCGGCAGGCCACCGTCCGCCAGCGCTCGCCCTCGCGCCGGTGATAGCAGGTGCCGTAGGCGACCTGGCGGCCCTCGGCGCGCGGACCGCCCTTGGTCAGGGCCCACGGCGCGGGGCCGATCAGCAGCATGTCGGTAGTGTCGGCGCGGCTGGGACAGCGGCCCCACCAGCTGATGCGGCCGGTCAGCAGCACGCCGGGGCCATAGACCGCGCCGTCGCGCTGGGCCTGGCGCTCGACACCCGGCGGGACGCCGAAGCGGTCGACGCCGGGACGGGCGGGCAGGGCCTGGACGGCGCAGATCTCCGCCTGCCGCGCTGGCCCCGGTCCGCAGGCGGCCAGCAGCAGCGGCGCGAGAAGGCCGAGACGCCTCACCCCTTGCGTTTCGGCCCCACGTGGTCGAAAGCCCGCGGCATCTCGCGCGCGCCGTGGCCGCGGCCCGACAGGCTGGGATTGGTCATGAAATAGTCGTGGGCCGAGAAGGCGCCCTTGCTGGCCCACGCCGGGTCGCGATGGTAGTCGCCCTCGCTGTCCAGCTTCCAGCTCTGGGCCTCGTCGTTGAGGTTGGCGACCATGATCTGGTCCAGCACCTGCTGGTGGACGGTCGGGTTCTCGACCGGCACCAGGCTCTCAACCCGGCGGTCCAGGTTGCGCGGCATCCAGTCGGCCGAGCTGATGAACAGGCGCGTCTGGGCCGACGGCATCGGCCCACCATTGGCGAAGGCGATGATGCGGGCGTGCTCGAGGAAGCGGCCGACGATGCTCTTGACCCGGATGTTCTCCGACAGGCCCGGGATCCCCGGCCGCAGGCAGCAGATGCCGCGCACCACCAGGTCGATCTGCACGCCGGCCTGGCTGGCGGCGTAGAGGGCGTCGATCACCTGCGGATCGACGACCGAGTTCATCTTGGCCCAGATGCCGGCCGGCTTGCCCTCGCGCGCCGCCTCGGCCTCGACCTCGATCATCCGCAAGAGGTCGGGTTTCAGGGTCTGGGGCGAGAACGACAGCTTCTCCAGCCCGCTGGGCTTGGCGTAGCCGGTGATGAAGTTGAACAGCTTGCCGCCGTCGCGCCCCAGGGCCGGGTCGCAGGTGAACAGCGACAGGTCGGTGTAAACCCGCGCCGTCTGCGGGTGATAGTTGCCGGTGCCGAAGTGGCAGTAGGTGCGCAAGGAGCTATCGGCCTCGCGCCGCACCACCACCGACAGCTTGGCGTGGGTCTTCCAGTCGACGAAGCCGAACACCACATGCACGCCGGCCCGCTCCAGGTCGCGGGCCCATTTGAGGTTATTCTCTTCGTCGAAGCGCGCCTTGATCTCCACCAGCGCCGTGACGTTCTTGCCGTTGTCGGCCGCCTCGATCAGGGCCGCCACGATCGGGCTGTCCTTGGAGGTGCGATAGAGGGTCTGCTTGATCGCCAGCACGTTCGGGTCGCGCGCGGCCTGGCGCAGGAACTGCACCACCACGTCGAAGCTCTCGAACGGGTGGTGGACCAGGATGTCCTTCTCGCGGATCGCCGCGAAGCAGTCGCCGCCGTGGTCGCGGATGCGCTCGRGGAAGCGGGCGTTGAACGGCGGGAACTTCAGGTCCGGCCGGTCCGGCGGGATCAGCTCCGACATCTGGGCCAAGCCCAGCTTGCCGTCGACCAGGATCACGTCCTCGGGCTCGGCGCGCAGGCCCTCGATGATGAAGTCGCGCAGGTCCGGCGGCATGGTGGTCTGGATCTTGACCCGCACCACCCGGCCCAGCCGCCGCTTCTTCAGCCGCGCCTCGAACTCGCGCACCAGGTCCTCGGCCTCTTCCTCGATCTCCAGGTCGCTGTCGCGGATCAGGCGGAACAGGCCGCGCCCCTCGACCTCGTAGCCGGGGAACAGGTGGTCCAGGAACAGGATGATGAAGCTTTCCAGCGCCACGATCTTGCGCTGGCGCTTCTTGCCGCGCTGGACGATCGACGACAGCTCCCAGAACCGCCGCACCTGTGAGGGCACCGGGGCCAGGGCGTACAGGTGCTTGTCGTCGGCGATCCGCCGCAGCTTCAAGGCCAGGCAGAAGCCCAGGTTCGGGATGAACGGGAACGGGTGGGCCGGGTCGATGGCCAGCGGCGTCAGCACCGGGAAGATCTGGTTGAGGAAGATGTCCTCGGCCAGCACCCGGTCCTCGCCCTCGATGTCCTTGGCGTCCAGCAGCTTCAGGCCCTCGTCCCACAGCTCGGTGCGGACCTGGCGCCAGATCTTCTGCTGCTCGCTCATCAGCGCGGCGGCCGAGGCGTTGATGTGGGTCAGCTGCTCGCCCGGCGTCATGCCGTCCTGGCTGACCACCCGCACGCCCTCGCGCACCTGGCCCTTCAGGCCGGCCACGCGGACCATGTAGAATTCGTCGAGGTTGTTGGCGCTGATCGACAGGAACCGGAGGCGTTCCAGCAGCGGATGGCGCGGATTGCCGCTCTCCTCCAGCACCCGCTGGTTGAAGGCCAGCCACGACAGTTCGCGATTGAAGAACCGTTCCGGCGAGACCATCAGCTCGCCATCCAGCGCCAGGCTGGTCGGATTTTCAGTGGACGGAATCTTGGCGGCTAGCGGCATGGTCGCGACGTCGGTCATGGTTTCACTATAGGCAGAGTGTGTTCCGCCATGGTGAACGAGACAAGTGACGGGACGAAGACAGAGGGGCGGCGCGTGGTTTTAGGGCGCCGCTCAAATCCAAAATTCCTCGTCATCCCGGCCGCAGCGAAGCGGAGAGCCGGGATCGCCGCGAGCGCCGGCATCTCAAAAATGGTGTCATCCCGGAAGCGCCGCAGGCGCTGTCCGGGACCCAGGGGGTGCGTGAACGCCGTGCGCGCCGCCCCTGGGTCCCGGCTCTACGCTTCGCTTCGGCCGGGATGACACGGTTTGTTGTGTTGGGAGGGGAGGGCCAGAACCCTACCCCGCCTCATCCCCCTCGAAATCCCCCAGCACCTCCCGCGCCAAGGCCTTATTCACCTCGCGCTTCTTCTCCGCCGCCGCCTCGTCCAGCAGGTCCACCGCCGCGATAGCCTCCGCCGCCGAGCGGGGCAGGCGCGAGAGCAGGTAGGGATAGAGGTCGGGCTCGGGCTTGATCAGCCGCTGGTCCAGGGCTCGCCGCAGCACCGCCTCCAGCACCGCGTCGTCGGGCTCGTCGATCGTGGCCACCGACAGGGCGTTGAGCCGCGAGCGCAGGTCCGGCACCGCCGCCTCCCAGGCCAGCGGCGCGGTCCGGCCGGTCAGCAGCACGGTCCCGCCGTCGACCCCGGCCATGTTGAGGATGTGGAATAAGGCTTCGTCGCTGAGCGGACCGCTGTCCGCGCGGCGGTCGGCGTCCTCGATCAGCACGGCCCGGCCGCGCAGGGCCGACAGGTCCACGGCCGCAGCCTCCGGATCGGCCGCCGCCACGGTCACGGCGCCGGTCGCCAGCGCCCAGGCCCGGGCCAGATGGGTCTTGCCCACCCCCGCTGGCCCGACTAGGGCCAGCCGCCCCTCGGGCCAGTCCGGCCAGGCGTCCACGCGCCCCACGGCGTCGGCATTGCTCGGCGAGACGGCGAAGTCTTCCCGGGCATAGCTCGGCGGCGCGGTCAGCGGCAGTCTGAACTGGGTGGACAATCCCTGCGGTCCGGCGTGGTGAACGTCAGGATAGGGATATAGGCGCGTCGGACGGCGAGGGCGAGGTGAAGCGGCCGGGGAAGGTGGGGATTGGTAGGGCGGAGGTGTGGATGAGTTTGCTTGTTGTCAGGTGCGCGATGGAGCACCTTCTGTGATTGCGGAGGCGAATTCGGGGGGGATAAATTGCTGCAGCAACTCCTTGGAGATGATGAGCACACGGCTATAGATGGAGTTTACTATCGACTTATAAAGGGTAGGAAGTGGCTATACTTCTCTTCATTTTTTTCAATATTTGAAGCTTATAGATTGATCGATTACGGTAAGATATCAGCCCTTATAAAAGGGATAGTTACTATTCCATCTTGGTTGGGGCGTTATGCTATTTTAGCTGCACTCGCCTACGCGTTGATGCAGTACACTCTGTTATTGTTTCAAGCGTGGGAAGTTTATCCGTCTGCGTTACGCGATAGATTAAATCGCGGGGTTAATGAGGATCGCGACAAATTTAGAAAGGAGGAGGCCGCCTCCCAGGAAATTCTTCAAACGGCAACGTTCGCTCGCGATGAGGCTCAGATAGCACTCAATCGCCTAGCCGATCGGAAGGTGCCGGAAAGTGAAGATGATAAACGAAATTACACGTACGAAGTAAGCAAATACCGGGGAAGGATTTCACATGCTTCAAGCCAAATCGCCTCGGCTGAAGAGTCTATAAATGTGAGTCGCGTCCGGATTCAGGAGCTAGAAAGCGAGCCTCATCAAAAAAGACTTGGTTTTGTTTTTTCTGAGTTGATGCTCGATTTTATGCGTCTGGCACCGCCCTATATAGTTTCTATTGGAGCTATGGCCCATCTACTGGTTGTAATATGGGAAGATGCGGGGCGGCCGCATTTCTACGGAAATCAGTGACGTCTTCCCCGATCCTTCTCCCCTTGCGGGAGAAGGTGGCGCGGAGCGCCGGATGAGGGGTTGAAGGCCAGGGCCGCCGCGACGGCGGTTCGGCGGGCGGGGCGGTCACCGACAGCGCGACCCCTCATCCGACCGCCTTCGGCGGCCACCTTCTCCCGCAAGGGGAGAAGGGGTACCTGATAGGAATGGAACTCTCCCCCGACCTCCTCGCCTGGCGCGCTGACCTCACCAAGCCCGCCGGGCCCCTCAACGGCCTGGCCCGCGCCACGCAGCAGCGGATCAACAAGCTGATCCCCGAGAAGGTCCACGCCGCCATCACGGCGGCCATCGAGGGGATGACGCGGGCCATGCTGGTCGGGTCGGACTTCACGACCGGCTCGCCCTTGATCGGCCTGACCCTGGACGAGCGCCGCGCGCGGGCCGCCAAGGCCATCGACGGCTGGAAGAAGGCAGCGGCGGCCGAGGGTGGGATCACCGGGTTCGGCGGCTTCCTGGCGGCGGCGGCCGACTTCCCGCTGCTGATGAGCTTCAAGATCAAGCTGTTGTTCGAGATCGCCGCCGTGTTCGGCCACGACGGGACGGAACTGCCCGAGCGACTGTTCATCCTGCACATCTTCGAGCTGGCCTTTTCCGACGTCCAGCACCGGGCCGGGGTGCTGGCGGCCATGGACGACTGGGACGCGCGGGCCCATCCGGCCCACCTGGACGACTTCGACTGGCGGGCCTTCCAGCAGCAGTACCGCGACCACATCGACCTGGCCAAACTGGCCCAGTTCATCCCCGTGGTCGGCGCGCCGCTGGGCGCGATCGTCAACTGGCGGCTGGTCGAACGCCTGGGCCACACGGCGGTGATGGCCTACCGGATGCGGGCCGAGCAGGGGGCGGCGCCCACCAAATCCCTCTCTCATGGAGAGAGGGAGGGGCCCGCCGCGTAGCGGTGGGAGGGTGAGAGGGTAGGCGAAGCCCATGGACGATCTTGGCGCGGTTGCGGGCGATGTGCCGGCGCGCCGGTTGAGGGTGTAACCACTCACCCTCCCGCGCTTCGCGCGGGCCCCTCCCTCTCTCCATGAGAGAGGGATTCACGGGGATTGGCGGTGCTGTATCCCCGGCGTTCTCGAGATAGAGTCTCACGAAATCAACCGCTTCTCACTTTTACRCGTSYCTGAATGATCCGCGTTGAATCCCGCTGCACAATCATCGCTGTCCCCGTCGCAAGGGGAGGGCGCTTGGATCCGGCCCAAAGCGGCGATGGGGATAGGTTGAGCGGGGCCGCGTGGTCTCGAAGCGGTCCGGACCGGGGTCTGTTCGTTGGATAGATCCGGGATCCCGGGAAGGGCCGTGGAGAGGCG
>NZ_JBFUJD010000109.1:0-13302 GCF_056401555.1 Caulobacter sp. P4_E5 | reverse complement strand
CGGCCAACGGGAACGCCCCGCGCGGCAACTGAGGTTCCGGCGGTGCGCGCGCTCTCCGTGGGAGAGGAGACGCGCCGCGACCCGGCCACGCCGTCCTGGCTAGTAGCCAGGGCGGCGTGTGGTGCTGTTTAATTCCTGCACTCGGACTTCCCGACGTTCTGCCATTTGCGGAAGCCCTTGCCGGTCTTGGCCTGCAATTTGTCGCCGCTACGGCGTAGCTCGATGTCGCCCGACCGGCCGGTCTGAACGTCGCAGCGTCCGGCGAACACCTTGTCGACGCAGGCGGCGCGCGCGGCGTAGCCGAGTTCCTCCCAGGCGCCGGCCACGAAGCGTCGGCAGGCCACGTAGTCCGCCGGGAGCTTCTCGGCTTCGGGCGCGGGCGCGACTACCACGGGCGCGGCGGCGTTGGCGGCGGCTTCGGCGGCGGCCTTCTTCGCGGCGTCGGCCAGCTTGCGAGCCTGCAGCGCGGCCGGATCCTGATCAGGTTGTTCAGGAAGGTCGGGCTGATCGTTGGCCAGCTGGAACCAGGCCATCTGCATCGTCCAGCCCTTGGAACGGGCCAATTCACCCAGGCGTTGGGCGAAATCCCGCGGTGGCCGGACCGCCGCGCCAGGCCGTAGGCCAAGGTCGAAAGGTCCACCGCCTTCGATCAAGAGAAGGCCGGCGAGTCCCGCATCGGCCTGGCACATGGAAACCCGTTGCCGACCGTCGCCCAGATCCTTGTAGAGATTGGGGTTGCGCGCTGCGAGGCTGTTGAACTGCTCGCGGCTGACAGCGAACTGCTCCAGGCGCCCCGAGGGCTGAACAGCGACGAGGCTGAAACCCTTTGACGGATCGGGCGCGATGTTGATCACGGGCTGGGCCCATAGACCCTTAGGGCACCCCTGGATGCCGCGATCGATCTCGAAGCGCGACTGCACGGCGACGACGGACGGGACCGCCACCGCCTTCTGGTCGCGCGCGCCACGCGCCGCGTCGAGCAGGGGGCAAGCGCCTTGGTCGGCGATCAGCACCTCGGTGGTGTCGATCTGGAGTCCAGTGACGCCGGCGCCTCGGACAGCGGCGGCCACGGTGCGGTTGACCGCCGCCGGATCGCCCGCGGCGCCAGCGACGCGGACGCTGGTCGAACCGTCGCCGGCCTGGCCATGGCCGACCGTCAGCCATGAGCATGGTACGTTCGGGAGAGCGGCGGCGATGGCCTGTTCGGCATGCGCCACTCCCGGTGGCGGGGGCGGGGCGGGCTCCTGGGCGGACTGAGCCGGCAAGCCGACCTTGTGCTGCGAGGACAGGATGGCAAAGCCCGCGCCGGCGACAACGACCGCCGCGACGGCGCCGATCGCGATCAGCTTGCCGTTCACCGGGCGGCGCTCGGCGGTGCGGGCAGGCGGCGGGGAAGCCGGTTCAGCGTCGTTCGACGTCGAGCCGTAGGCGAAGTCCATCGCCGGAGGGGCGGGCGACTGGACGTCCTCGTCGGGGACGAAGCTGCTCGACGACGGCGGGGTCTCGACGGATAGGGGCTCGTCGGTGATCGCTGGGAGCGGGGGCAAGGCGGCGCCACGCGCGATCTCGGGCTCCGCTTGCTCGCGCACGGATTCGCTGGCGGCGTCGAGCGCGAACACCGTGCGTTCCGCAGGCGAGGCCTCCTCGATGGCCGGAGGCGGCGGTTCTTCCTCGACGGGCTCCTCGAACGCGTCCTCGCCGATCGACGGCTCGGGCTTGAGGTCCGAGGTCGTCGCGGGGACAAAGACGGTGCGCGCCTCGACAGGACTATCGGAGGGTGGCTCGGCCGCTGGTTCCGCCGCCGCCGGAGACTCGGCCGTACGCCAAGACGGGGGTTCGGAGCCGAAGTGGACGACGGTTCGCTCGGCGTCGGCCGGCCCCTCGACGGATTTGGCGTCGCTAGCCGGTGTCCAGACCGGCGTCGGCAGCGGTTCGTTCGACAGGTCCAGCGCGTCCAGCGCGGCGATCACCTCGGCCATGGTCTGAGGGCGGTTCCGCGGATCGGGACTCAGCATCCGCGCGAACAGCGGCCGCAGCAACGGCGGGACCATCTCGATGTCCGGGCCGGCGCGGCGCCGGTCGATCGCCTCGACCAGCGTCGTGCCCATGTCCGGGGCCTTGCCGCCCGCCAGCGCCAGGGCCACGAGTCCCAGGCTGTAGACGTCGGTCCACGGCCCGATGCGGCGATCGAAATCCCCGAACTGTTCCGGCGCGACATAGCCGAGCTTGCCGGCGAAGCCGTCGCCGACCACCGTCTGGGCGCCGATCTCCATGCTCTTGGCGATGCCGAAGTCGATGATCTTGGCGCGGTTGAGCACGCCGTCGGGCAGCAGAATGTTCTCGGGCGAGATGTCACGGTGGATGGCGCCGTGGCTGTGCGCGGCCTCCAGGCCCTCGGCAAGCCGGCGTGTCAGCCTGACCAACTCGGCCGTGGTTGGCGGCGGTCCCTTGCCGATCAGCTGCGTGAGCGGCTCGCCATCGATGTAGTCGGTGACGATGTAGAGCAGGTCCTTGCGCGGCTCGCGGGCCAGCACGCGGTACTGCACCAGCGCCGGGTGGGCCAGGCTGATGAGAGTCTTGGCCTCCTTGCGGAACAAGGCCTGGACCTTCGGGTCGGCCGCCAAATGCGGAAGGATGACCTTCACCGCCACGCGCTCGTCGGCGTTGACGTTGACGCCCTCGTAGACCTCGCCCATGCCGCCGCGGGCGATGAAGCGCTTGACCTCGTAGATGCCGTTCAGGACGAAGCCGATCGGCAGAATTCCTTGCCGGCCGGCCTTCCGCGATCCGCGCTTGCCCGGAGATTGGGTGAAGCCGGTGGTCGAAACCACGTCGTCAGAGGGATCGTCGGGCATGCTCACGGGACGCGTCTCTCGAGAACTCTGACCGCAACCTCGCCTTGAGAACGTCCGCGTTGCAAGCCGTTAATGCGACCGCCGCGTTCGAGGCGCGATGCCCCGTCGCGGTCCGTCGCCTGGTCGGTTAGCGTCTTGGGCATCAGGCCACGGCTTCCTGGAACTGGGGCGCGTCGCTCTGTGGTGACGCTTGCTCCTGTTCGAACGCATAGATGAACGACGAGTTCTCCACGCCGACGACAATCTTGGCTATTTCTTCGCCGGCCATCTGACGCTCCAGCAAGGCGACCGAAAGTTCGGGCAGCATGGTGTTGGTCAGGATGGCGTCGATCATCCGCCCGCCCGACGCGACCTCGGTGCAGCGCGACACGATCAGGGTCACGACAGCCTGATCGTAAGTGAAGACGATGCTGTGGTGCTCGGCGATGCGCTTCTTGATGCGGTCCAGCTGCAGGCGGACGATGCCTTCCAGCATGGCGGGCGACAGCGGGTAGTAGGGCAGCACGATCAGCCGACCCAGCAGAGCGGGCGGGAAGACCTTCAGCAGCTCCGGCCGCAGGGTCTGGGCCAATGGCTCGGCCTCGGGCTTCATCTCCTCGTCCTCAGACAGCGAGGCGATCAGGTCCGAACCGACGTTCGAGGTCAGCAGGATCAAGGTGTTCTTGAAGTCGATATGACGGCCCTCGGAGTCGTCCATGTAGCCCTTGTCGAACACCTGGAAGAACATCTCGTGGACGTCCGGGTGGGCTTTCTCCACCTCGTCGAGCAGAACGACGGAGTAGGGCCGGCGGCGGACCGCCTCGGTCAGCACGCCGCCCTGGCCGTAACCGACATAGCCGGCGGGCGCTCCCTTCAAGGTCGAGACCGTGTGGGCCTCCTGGAATTCGCTCATATTGATGACGATCAGGCTGTCGTCACCGGAATAGAGCAGCTCCGACAGAGCGTGGGCCGTCTCGGTCTTGCCGACACCCGAGGGGCCGCAGAGCATGAACACGCCGACCGGCTTGTTGGGATTGTCGAGCTTGGCGCGGCTGGTCTGGATGCGCTTGGCGATGGCGTCCATCGCGTGGTCCTGGCCGACCACCCGGCGCTTGAGTTGGTTGGCGAGGGTCAGCACCGAGGCGATCTCGTCCTTGACCATCCGGCCAACCGGGATGCCGGTCCAGTCGCCGACGACCGCCGCCACGGCGTCGGCGTCGACCTCGGCGAAGACCATCGGGTTGTCGCCCTGGACTGCGGCGAGCGCGCGCAAGGCCGCATCCAGGGCGGCCTTGTGCTCGGCGAGGTCGCTCGCGCCGGCCGTCTTCGCCTCTGTCAGGGCTTGGCGCGCGGCCTTCAGCTTGGCGATGGCGTCCTTTTCGGCGGCCCACTGGCTTTCGATCAGGTCGAGTTCGGCTTGGGCGGCCGTGATGTCCTCTTCGAGCCGGCCCACGCGACTGTTGTCGGCGTAGTGCCCCTCGGCCTCGCGGCTGGCGATTTCGCGCTCGACGTTCAGCAGCTCGACACGACGACGGCGGCTCTCGACGGCCGCGGGCGTGGCGTGCTGGGAAACGGCCACCCGAGCGCCGGCGGTGTCGAGCAGGCTGACGGCCTTGTCGGGCAGTTGCCGGGCCGGCACATAGCGTTGGGACAGCTTGACGGCCGCCTCGACCGCCTCGTCCAGGATGACGACCTGATGGTGCTTCTCCATCGCCGGCGCGACCGAGCGCAGCATCGAGACGGCGACGCTGGTTTCGGGCTCCCCGACATTGACGGTCTGGAACCGGCGGGTAAGCGCGGGGTCCTTCTCGATGTATTGGCGGTACTCGGACCAGGTGGTGGCGGCGATCGTGCGCAGGCGTCCGCGCGCCAGGGCCGGCTTGAGCAGGTTGGCCGCGTCGCCCGAACCCGCCTGGCCACCGGCCCCGATCAGGGTGTGGGCCTCGTCGATGAACAGGATGATCGGCCTTGGCGAAGATTCGACCTCGTCGATCACCTGACGCAGACGCTTTTCGAACTCGCCCTTCACGCCGGCGCCGGCCTGCAGCAGGCCGATGTCGAGCGATCGCAAGGTGACGTCCTTCAGCGCCGGCGGCACGTCGCCGTCGACGATCCGTCGCGCCAGGCCCTCGACCACGGCCGTCTTGCCGACCCCCGCCTCACCCGTGAGGATCGGGTTGTTCTGGCGACGCCGCAGCAGGATGTCGATCACCTGGCGGATCTCGGCGTCGCGGCCGACGATGGCGTCGATCTCCCCTGACCGGGCTCTCTCGGTCAGGTCCACTGAGTATTTGGCCAGAGTCTCTCCGGTCCCGGCGAACCCGCCGATCGCGGCCCCCGAGGGCTCGGCGGCGCTCTCGGCGACCGGCGCGCCGCCAATCTCGGCCGAGCCCGCGACGATCTGGTCGAAACTGTCGGCCAGGGCGTCGGCCGGGATCTTGCGGAACTCCCGCGAGATCGAGAACAGCGCGTTGCGCAAGGTCGGGGTCTTGAGCATGCCGAACACGAGGTGGCCGGTGCGCACCCGGCCGGCCTGGAACATCAGCGAGGCATAGAGCCAGCCCTTCTCGATCGCTTCCTCGATCTGTGGCGAGAAGTCGGAAATCGCCGTGGCCCCGCGCGGCAGGGCGTCAAGGGTGGCCACCACGTCGCCGGCCAACTTGGCTTCGTCCAGGCCAAACCGCGCACGGATCGCGCCCACGTCGTTGCGGGGATCCTGGAGCAGGATGTGGATCCAGTGCGCCAGCTCGACATAGGGGTTGCCGCGCAGCTTGCAGAAGCCTGTGGCCGTCTCGATGCTCTTCAGGCCCGTGGGGCTGAGGCGGCCGAACAGCGCGGAGCGGTTGATCTCGGTCATGCGACACCTCTTCTTGCGCCCGAACTTCTTGTGGCCGCGCGGGCGATGCGGCGGGCGCTGGGGCCCAGACGTGTTTCCGCGCGCGGGCCGCAGCCGGGCGGTGGGTTCATCCAACTGGTCCAGCCCAGGCGAGCGCGGCCGTCGAGCGCGGTAGGGCGCATCGCGGCTTCGCTGACCTCGACCTGCAGGTCCCATTCCAGGTGCGAGGGCGCGAAGGAGTCCAGCGCCTCGGCGACGACGGCGAAGCGCGGGCCGCCCGGCATCAGGTCCTCGTAGTCGCGAAAGGTGTCGACATGCACGGCGATGCGATAGGCGTCGCTGACGGTGCTGGTGCGGCGACCGCAGACCGCGTCGTCGCCCAACCGGTTGAAGCGCCCGCCCAGGCGTGTCTGATCGGCCGGTTCGATGTCGCGCCAGCGCGGCTGGTATTCGATCAATTCGACGGGCGAACCCACCAGGTCGGCGACGGCGTCCTCGATCGCGGCGGCGCTGCGGCGCGAGGCGTAGAGACCGGCATAGTAAAGGCGAGCCCGGGCGGGGAAGGCGGCGTCTTCCCGCACGCCGTCCGTCGCGCCGGTCAGGGCGGCGAGGCGAGACGCAAAGCGGTCGTCTAGCGGGCGGTCGGCGTTGGCGGCGGGGTTGGCCTCGGCCCAGGCGCGATAGAAGAACTGCAGCATCCGACCGGCCAGCACGTCGAGGAAGCGTCCGAACGGCTGGCCCTTGGCGTAGCGGCGTTCGTAGTGCGCGAACTCGGTCATGTGCAGGGGCAGGGGGGCCATCGGCCCAGTCAGGCCCAGCCAATAGCCCTCGACCCTGGCGCGGCCGTTCTTGATCGTCACCGCTTCCAGGGTCGACCCCGGAAAGCTCAGGGACGGGACCTGCGCCAGGTCGACGACGTTCTGCGAGGGCAGGCGGGCGTCGCCGATCCGAGGCATGTCGATGGCGCGCGCCTCCGCCGCGCGCAGAAGCCCGAACAGGCCGTACCGCCGCGCTTGCCCCGCCGCCCGGCGAAGGAAGTCTAGATGTTGCGACGCTCGCCCATTCTCGGGGGCCATTGCGCGAAGGTTCCTTCCTGGGGGCTGTCGAAGAGGCATTCGGTGAAGGCGTTCACGGTGGCGAACTCGCCGAGAAATCGTTCCAGAACCGCCGAGAACAGGAACATCCGTCCATTCTCGAACGGCGCGTCGTCCAGCTTCAGCCGTAGCCGCTGGCCGCGAGCGAAGGCGCTACGTCCGGCGCCGGGCACCCGTCGTGTCACCGGCTCGGAGCGAATGGCCAGCACGCCGTCGATCTGGCGGCGCAGGTGCGGATCGTCGGTGCGGCCATAGAGCGCCAGGTGATCGCGCAGCACCGACGGGTCGTCGTCATTGTCCAGCGCGAACGAGGCGTAGTTGGGCGTCAGGTGGCCGATGACTCGCCAGGCGCCATCGCTGATGCCCATCGGCGGACGGGGCTTGGTGGGGGCGCGGACGATCGTCGCCGCCTTGACCGGAACGCCGCTGATGCGGAAGTCGGTGGTCCCGCCCACGCGCAGGTTCTCGGCCAGCTCGCGGTTGGTGACCAGGGCCCGCACGCCCAGTTCGTAGATGCCCTCCAGGCGTCTCGGCTCGCCCGGCGCGACCAGGCTGATCCAGGACTCGGTGCCGAGGTAGTCGGCGCGGCGCCGCAGCCGCTGCTCCTTGGTCGACAGGCGTCGGTGGCGCAGCCGCGTCACGTAGAACAACGCCTCGCTCCAGTCGTAGAGCAGGCTGCCGAAGGCGTGCAGCGGCGCGACGGGGCGGGCGTCGCCGTTCTTCTGCGAGTAGGCCGTCACCTCGAGCACGCGGTAGATCTCGAAGTCGAGCGGTCGGGTGCGGTCGGCGATCAGCTGATGCTCGTGGTCGAACTCGTTTATCGCGACCCGGTCGATCTGCTTTTCGAACAAGTTGATGGCCGGCGTGGCGAAAAGCCGGAAATTGGCCGGAGACACCGCGCCGGCCAGCGCGCCGGCCGCGCGGTTGAACAGGAACACCACCTCGCACTCGCCCGGGCATCCGGCGAAAGCTCGGCCCAGCTCACGCAGGCGTACGAACAGGAACCGTTCGGGACAGGCAAAATATTCCGACAGGATGCGATAGCCCCGGAACGAGCGCCGGCCGTTGGGCAACAGCGCGCAGTCCTCCTCGAAGCCGTGCTGTTCGGCGACCGGCAGCTTGATCCAGGCCGCGGCGCCCGCCGCCGAGTCCACGGAACGAGCTACGGTCGCGACGGCGTCGCCGATCAGCTGGCGATAGAGTTCGCCGGGCACCAGTTCCGAGCCGTCCAGATAGATCGGCAGGGCGTCCGGCGCGAACGCCGAAAGCGGCACACCGCCCAGGCCGCCGAATTTCAGGCGAAGGCCCGCCTCGGCTCTGACGCCCGCCGCGCCGGCATAGGCCGAGACGGCCGCCCGGGTCGGCAGGTACTCGGCCTCGGTGATGCGGAGGGGCCATAGGGTGACGTCCTGGCCGGTTCGGAAGGTGACCGGCGTGGCCGCGTCGTCCTTTCCAACGGCCGACATCTCGGTCAGACGCGGAACCTTGAAGCCCGCGGCGATCGCGTGATCGCCCTCGCGCGGCTCCAGCGCCGCCACGCACATCGACGGCGTCGGCGCCAGATAGTGCGGCTGAATGGCGTTGAGCAGGTGCTGGGTAAAGTCCGGGAACTGGTCCTGCAGCTTCAGCTTCACCCGGGCGCCGAGGAAGGCCACGCCTTCCAGCAGCCGCTCGACATAGGGGTCGGTGTCGGCCGGCGCGTTCAGGCCCAGGCGACCGGCGACGGACTCGTATTCCTCGCCGAACTCGCGCGCGGTCTCGCGCAGATAGAGCAGTTCCTCGTTGTACGCCCTGAGCAGCCGGGGATCCATGCGCCTATTCCCGCAGGGTCGCCGAGCCGGTGTCGATCTCCACGTCCGTCTGGAACTCGACCGGCAGGGCCTTCACGGCGCTGGTGACGTCGGCGCGGATCACGAATGTGACCGCGTTGGGCTTCGAGACGCCGGCGGCGGCCGTGACCTCCAGGCGACGCGGCGCGATCCGCGGTTCGAACCGGCGGATGCCTTCCTTGATCTCCCGCGCCCGCGCCAGAACCGCGCCGCGCTGCAGCAGCTTGCCCGCCATGTCCGGCACGCCGTAGTTCAGCACCGAGGTCGCCACCTCGGGATAGGGCTTGAGGTCCTGGACCGAACCCAGATGGGTGGTGTTGAGGATCCAGTTAAGTTCGCGCAGCACGGTGGCGCGCAGGGCCGACTCGTTGAAGCGCTCGAGTTTGAGGATCGGATAGAGCCGGGTGGTGGTCGCGCGGCTGACTTGACGGGTCTCGATCTTCGGATCGTCCCGCACGCCCTCGATGTCGAGGTCGGCGACCAGCTTGTCGAACAGGGTGGGGTTGATCCGGGCGGCCATCAGGCGAAGACCAGGCGGCGCAGCGCCAGAACGCCGACGTCCTCGTCCTCGCCCAGGGACCAGAGCTTCTGGCCGACGCCTTCGTCTCCCAGGGACGTCGCGCGCCAATCGGTGGCGCGCGCCAGCAGCAGGCCGGCGTCGGTCTCGCGCGGGGTTCCGGGATAGCGGGCGGGCAGCAGGGCGCCGACCGACTGGCCGGTCTTGAACTCGATCTCGACGGGCAGCCAGACCAGATCGCGCAGGTCCTGGGGACCGTCGCTGGTGACCTTGCGGATCGCGTCGAAGGGCACAAGGCCCCAGCGGCCATGGATGACCGCTTCCAGCGACGGCCCGAAACGCGGGTCGGCGTCGGCGATCCAGTCGAAGGGGCGGTCGTTGAATTGTCCGGGCGTGTCGGGCGCGGCGTCGAAGGCGCGCTCGCGCGCGGCTCGGGCCTCGTCGTCCTGCCCTTGGATGGCGGCGTTCAGCGCAATGGCCAAATCGCCAGCCCAGGCTTCGCCGCCGACAAGGAGGGCGGGGGGCGACTGTCCAGCGAAGGTTTCCTCGCGCGCCATCTCGGCCTTGATCGCCACGTTGTAGGCGACCGCCAGCATCTGGGCTTCGGGCGACAGCTGGGTAAGGGCCTTCAGCTGGGCCAAGGCCTTGTCCCATTCGCCGAGAATGCAGAACAGCTGGAACAGGAACATGCGCGCCGGCTGATCGTCGGGCGCGCGCTTGACCCTTTCGACAAGGGCTTTGCGCGCGCCGTCCAGATCACCGGCCCGCAGGAGGTCGTCGGCGTCCATCGTCATTTGGCTTCTATGATCTCGCCGAGGACCCGTGCGGGACGCTTAGAACTTCACGTTACCCGCGATGTCCCACTTGAAGTCGCCCGTGCCGGCGGCCTTGCCGGCTTGCGACTGTTCCTTGTAGGCGAACTCGACCTTGGCGAAGTTGAGCGACACGTTCTCGGTGAGGCGATCCTCGCCGCCGCTGCCGCCGGTCGAGACCGAGGTCACCAGGACGTCGGTMATGGTGATGGTGATGTATTCCAGCGGCGTCTCACCCGCCTTGCGCACGACCAGCGTAGCCTTGCTGATGTGCTTGCCGTTGGCGGCCGCCAGCATCAACGGCGAGCTGGCCAGATCGACGTACTTCGTGAACGACAGATCCTGCACGTTGACCTTGCCGGCGCCGGCGCCGCCGCCGACATGGGCGGTGCCCGAGTTCGTCATGCCCCAGCTCCAGGCCAGGATGTCGATCTCTCCCTTGTGGCTACTGTCCTTGGACTCGCCACTAATGCCTTCAAGTTTCAGGAACATATCCACGGCCATAAGGCGCTCTCCTCACGAGAAATGATTTACTGGCAGCTAGTTCGCGCTTTTGGGCAGTCGCGAAACCATGCTGAGCGACACGTCCATCCCCTCGAGTTGGTAGTGCGGCACCATGCGGAAGACACCGCGGTAGTAGCCTGGGTTCTCGGGGTCGGGGATGACATCCACCGAAGCGGATTTCAGGGGCTTGCGAGCCTTGTCTTCTTCCGTCGAGAAGTCGGGCTGCATGTCCACGTACTGCATGATCCAGGACTGCAGGTCGCTGGTCAGGGCTGGGGCCTCGCGGCTGCTGCCGATCCAGTCTCGCACCATGCACTTGAGGTAATGGGCGAACCGGCAGCTGGCGAAGATGTAGGGCAGGCGGGCCGATAGGTTGGCGCTGGCGGTGGCGTCCGCGTCCTCATAGGCCTTCGGCGCGTGCAGGGTCTGGGCGCCGATGAAGGTGGCCTGATCGGTGTTCTTGCGATGGATCAGCGCCATCAGGCCGGCCTTGGAAAGCTCGGCCTCGCGCCGGTCCGAGATCGCGATCTCGGTCGGGCACTTGGCGTCCATGGCCCCATCATCGGTCGGGAACATCGCCGTCGGCAGATCCTCGACCRTGCCGCCGGATTCGACGCCGCGAATGCGCGTACACCAGCCGTAGGTCTTGAAGGCCTCGGTGATCCGCACGCCCAGGGCGTAGGACGCGTTCAGCCACAGATAGTTGTCGTGCTGACCGCCGTCCGTGTCCTCCTCGAAGGCGAACTCCTCGACCGGCTCGCTATTGGCGCCGTACAGCGGACGGCCCAGGAAGCGGGGCAGGGTCAGGGCCATGTAGCGGCTGTCGTTCGAAGCCCGGAACGAGCGCCAAGCCATGTAGTCGGTGGCGTCGAACTGCTTGGCGATGTCCCGCGGATTGGCCAGTTCCTGCCAGCTGCTCATCCCCAGGAGCTCGGAGTCGGCCGCCGCGATGAACGGGGCGTGCGCGGCCGCGCCGATCTTGGCCAAGCCTTTCATCACCTCGATGTCGGGCGCGGTGTGGTCGAAGGCGTAGTCGCAGATGAAGGCGCCATAGGGCTGGCCGCCCAGCTGACCAAACTCGGCCTCGTAGATCTTCTTGAATAGCGGGCTCTGATCCCAAGCCGCGTCGCGGAACTGCCGCAGCATCTTGCGGGTCTCGTCCTTCGACACGTTCAGGACGCGGACCTTCAGATCCTTGCCCGTCGGCGTGTTGCCGACCAGGTACCAAAGACCGCGCCAGGCGGATTCCAGCTTCTGGAATTCCTCGTGGTGGATGATCTTGTTGACCTGCTCGGTCAGTTTGCGATCGATCGCGGCCTTGAGGGCGTCCACGGTCGAGAAGACATCGCCCCCGATGACCTGGGCGTCTTCCAGCGCTTGCTGGGCCAGGGTCCGGACGGCCTCTTCGATCCGCGCCTGCTTGGCGTCGGTGTTGGGCTTGAATTCCCGTTGCAGCAATGTGGCGAAATCGTCGGCCGTGACGGTTTCGTCGGCGGCGGGGGCGACGGTCTGTTGAAGCGTCTCTGCCATCAAGGCCTCCCAGCGAAAAGGGCGTGCGTGGTCATTCGTGGGCGCGGCCCAACTACGCGTTGTTGTCGGGAGCGGAGGCCTTGGCCGCGGCCAGAGCCTTCATCAGCTCGGGGTCTTTCAGGACCTTGTCGAGCAGGTCTTGCGCGCCGTCCTTGCCGTCCATGTAGACCATCAGGTCGTTGAGCTGCTGACGGGCCTCGAGCAGCTTGGCCAGCGCCGGGACGTTCTTGGCCACCTGGCCTGGCGAGAAGTCCTCCATCGACCGGAACGTCAGGTCGATGCCGATCTTGCCCTCGCCGGTCAGGGTGTTGTCGGCGGTGAAGGCGGCGCGCGGGGCGATCGCCTCCATCTTCTGCTCGAAATTGTCCATGTCGAACTCGACGAAGTCGCGCTTGTCGAGCGGCTTCTTTTCGACGTTCGACTTGCCCGAAAGGTCGGACATCACACCGACCACGAACGGAAGCTCGATCTTCTGGCGCGATCCGAAGGTTTCGACTTCGTACTCGATGTGAACGCGGGGTGCGCGGTTCTCTTTAATGAACCTCTGCCCGCCTTTGTTCGATGCCATGATTAATCACCAGAAGTTAGAGCTTACATGGATATTGAAGGCTTGTTCCATCCTAGATGGATGTCAAGTGAAGTTATTTTATTCTAGGTTGCCTGCTCTCGTTGTTTGCGAGATTGCAGAACCGAGCGCGCCTCATCAAGGCTTCCTGGAGCGATATCTTCCAAGATCGACATGAAATCCAACCCGACCCAATCCCGCGCTCGCCGCATCAGCGTCAGGATCGGATGCCCCGGCTCCCTCCGCTGGTAGTAGTCACTGAGCGCATCGAGGGCCCTGACGACGTCGTCGCGAGTCTCGATACGCGCCCCGACCGAAGCGACGTTTGAAAAGCTTGACGGTGCAACGTGCGGCTGCACGGATGGTTCCGCGATTTCTTCGCGCGCAGGTTCCGGCAGGAACGCTTGAACGGCCCGGCGCATCTGTCCCAGCGTTTCGTAAGTCGGCTTGAAGTTGGTTCCGCCGCCGTCGTCGGCATTGGCGGTCAGCACCAGATCGGCGCGCCGCAAGCTGTCTTCGATCGTGTTCAGGCGCTGGACGATCTCGTCCAAGCCTTCGAGTTGCGATTCCTCGAGCGCGGCTCGGAACATTCCGTAGCCTTGCTCGCTTTCACCTCCCAAGCGGAACCGTTCGAAGTCGTCGACGGAATAGCGGCCAAGGCGCGGATGATTGATCAGGACGATTTTTCGCAGCGGCGTCAGGAACTGCGCCTGGCCGGTCAGGGAGTCGCAGGGTCCCTTGCGGCCCTGGAAGCCGTAGTCCTCGAGTCGAGGATGGACGG
>NZ_JBFUJD010000108.1:0-13762 GCF_056401555.1 Caulobacter sp. P4_E5 | reverse complement strand
TTCCAGTACGGCCGCTACCTGCTGATCGCCTGCTCGCGCCCGGGCAGCCAGCCGGCCAACCTGCAAGGCATCTGGAACGACAAGACCTCGGCGCCGTGGGGCGGCAAGTACACGATCAACATCAACACCGAGATGAACTACTGGCCGGCCGAGCCGACCAACCTGCCCGAACTGGTCGAGCCGCTGATCGCGCTGGTCCAGGACATCGCCCGAACCGGCGAGCGGACGGCCAAGGTCATGTACGGCGCGCGTGGCTGGGTCACCCACCACAACACCGACCTGTGGCGGGCCACCGCGCCGATCGACGGCGCCAAGTACGGCGTCTGGCCGACCGGTGGGGCCTGGCTCTGCAAGCACGTGTTCGACCACTACGACTACAATCGCGACCCGGCTTATCTGGCCCGYGTCTATCCGCTGATGAAGGGCTCAGCCCGGTTCTTCCTCGACACCCTGGTGGTCGATCCGAAGTTCGGCGTGCTGGTCACCAACCCTTCGCTCTCGCCCGAGAACAACCACAGCCAAGGGACGTCGCTGGCCGCCGGCCCGACCATGGACCAGGCGATCGTCCGCGACCTGTTCGACAACTGCCTGAAGGCCGAGGCGATCCTCGGCGCCGACAAGGCCTTCGTCGCCGAGCTGAAGGCGGCTCGCGACAAGCTGGCGCCCTACAGGATCGGCAAGGACGGCCAACTTCAGGAATGGCAGGAGGACTGGGACGCGACGGCCGAAGACCTCCATCACCGGCACGTCTCGCATCTCTACGGCCTCTTCCCGTCGGACCAGATCGAAGTCGACACCACGCCGAAGCTGGCGGCGGCGGCCAAGACCTCGCTGCTGACGCGCGGCGACCTCGCTACCGGCTGGGCCATCGCCTGGCGCCTGAACCTGTGGGCGCGGCTGGGCGACGGCGATCACGCCCATGATGTGCTGAAGCTGCTGCTGGGTCCCGAGCGGACCTATCCGAACATGTTCGACGCCCATCCGCCGTTCCAGATCGACGGCAATTTCGGCGGGACTTCGGGCATGACGGAGATGGTCCTGCAGAGCCGCAATGAGCGCATCTACCTGCTGCCGGCCCTGCCGTCGGCTTGGCCGACGGGCCAGATGACGGGGCTGCGGGCTCGGGGCGCGGTCGGCGTCGACGTCCGCTGGGCGGGCGGCAAGCTGACCGAGGCGGTGCTGACCGCCAAGCTCGACGGCCGCCACACCGTGGTTCTCGCGGGATCGACGCTGGAGGTCGAGATGAAGAAGGGCCAGAGCGTCCGCCTCGCCGCGCCCGGCGGTGTTCTGGCGCGCGCATGATCGGCAAGCGCGCCTTCCTTGCCTTACTGTTGGCGACGGCCCTGACCGACGTCGCCGCGGCCGCGACCCTGAAGGTCGGCCCGAAGGCGTCTTACAAGACGCTGACGGCGGCGGTCGATGCGCTGCCGGCCGAGGGCGGGACGATCGAGCTACAACCTGGCGAGTACCGGGAAAAGGTCACGATCGCCAAGCCGAACGTCCGCCTGGTCGGCAAGGGTGCGCGCGCTCAGGACGTGGTCATCGTCTGGAGCGACGGCGCGGTCACGGCGGGCGGGACCTTCAAGTCGTTCACGATGAACGTCTCGGGCGACGGCTTCCGGGCCAAGAACCTGACGATACAGAACGACTATCACCTGAAGGACCCGCGCCCGTCCCAGGCCGTGGCTCTGGCCATCACCGCCGACCGCGCCATGTTGGAGAAGGTGCGGCTGCTAGGCGCCCAGGACACGCTGTACGCCGCCAGCAAGAAGACCAAGCCCAGCCGGCAGTACTTCAAGGACTGCTATGTCGAGGGCCACGTCGATTTCATTTTCGGCGACGCCAAGGCCTTCTTCGACCGTTGCCAGATCCACGGCATCGCCCATGAGAGCGTCATGTTCACGGCCCAGAGCAAGGTCCGGCCCGACCAGGACAGCGCCTATGTCTTCGACCGTTGCCTGATCACCGCCGACCCGGACGCCAAGGGGATCTTCTTCGGCCGAGCGTGGCGGCCCTATGCGACGGTGATCTTCATGCGCTCGCGCATCGAAGCGGCGCTGGATCCAGCTGGCTGGCGCGAATGGACGCCGGGCAAGACCGACACCCTGTCAACCGCCACCTTCGCCGAATACGCCTCGACCGGTCCAGGCGCGAGCCCGACGACCCGCGAGCCGCGCACCAAGCAACTGACCGCCGAGCAGGCCAAGGTCTGGGATCGGCGAACCTTCCTGGCCGGCGCCGACGGCTGGAAACCCTAGAGACAGAGTACCGATGCGTATCGACCGCCGCAGCTTCCTGACCACCAGCCTCGGCGTCGCCGCCGCCACAGGGCTGACGCCGACCGTCAGTGTCGCGGCCGAGTCGTCGCTGGCCATTCCCGACGACGGTTGGCGACTGTGGATCGACCAGGGCGCGGCCTGGAAGGACGACGTCATCCACCTGCCGGGCGCGTTCGAGCTGGCCAAGCTGCCGGTCAATCCGCCGACCGGCGGCTGGGGCGCGCTGGCGTCGGGCGAGGCGATCACCGTCAAGCTGCCGACCACGGTCGAGGAGCATTTCTGGGGCCAGTTCGGCACGCGACCCTATGGTCCCGACGAGTATCGTTACGCCGAGGATGACGACGTGCCGCGCTATGGCGCCTACAAGGGCGTGTCGTGGTGGACCAGGACTATCGACATCCCGGCCTCGGCCAAGGGGCGGCGGGTGCTGCTGAACATCCGCGGCGCGCGGCTGCGGGCCGAGGTGTTCCTGAACGAACAGTTGGTCGGCTATTCGATCATGTCCGAGCTGCCGATTAGCTGCGACCTGACCGAGGCCATGCGCCCCGGCGGGGCCAACCGCCTGGCGATCCGCATCACCAATCCTGGCGGCCGCTTCGACTGGCGCGACTCCACTACCATGATGTGGGGCAAGCTGAAGCTGTTCGCCTCGCACGGCTTCGGCGGCCTGGATCGCGGCCTGACCCTCAGCGTCCATCCCCGCGAGGCGCGCATCGACGACGCCTGGGTGCTGAACACGCCCGAACCGCGCAAGGTCACGGGCTACATGGACGTGGTGTTCGACAAGCCAGCGCCGAAGTCAGGCCTCGACAAGCTGAAGGGCAAGGCCGCCGTCGAACTCGTCGATGACACTGGCGCGCCCGTCGCCGCCATCACCGCGATCGAGGCCGTCGAAGCGGTCGACGACCATCGCCTGCGAGTCCGTTTCGGCGTCTCCGCGCCGACGGCCAAGCTTTGGGATCTCGACACGCCCGTCCTGCACCGCCTGCGTTTCAGCTGGACCGAAACCAAAAAGGCGGTCGATACGCGCGAGGTCCGCTTCGGCTTCCGCTGGTTTGGGGTCGAGGGTGTCGGAACCGACGCCCTGCTGCGGCTGAACGGCCATCGCACACGGCTCTATTCGGCGATCTCGTGGGGCTATTGGGGCTTCAACGGCCTATGGCCGACGCCGGAGCTGGCCAAACGGGAAGTGACCTCCGCCCACGCGCTCGGCCTCAACACGCTGCATTTCCATCGCAATGTCGGCAAGCCCGAGGTCTTCGACGCCATGGACGAGATGGGCCTGTTGCGGGTCATGGAGCCCGGCGGCGGTCGCCACGCCATCGGTCGCGACCTCAAGCCCGGCGAGAGCCTGTCGGCCGCCGACACGTTCAGTCGCGACTTCATGCTCGAGAAGTGCAAGGCCATGGTCCGCGCGTTCCGCTCGCGGCCGTCGCTGGTCCAGTACACCCTACAGAATGAGATCGGCGCGAACCTGGCCAATCCCGACGTTCAGATCGTGCTGAAGGCCATGCACGACCTGGATCCCAGCCGAGCGATCGTGCTGAACGACGGCTTCGTCAAGCGCGGCGCGGCTCAGGCGATGTACCTGCCGTACAACGATCACTACTACCGCTCGGACGTCGAGGAATGGGGCGGCTGGTGGGTCGAGCACCAGGGCGCCAGCGACCAGTGGTACGACAAGTTCTACAGGTCCAAGGACGACTACATCCACCAGCAGAAGGGCAAGCCGTTCATCGTCGAGTTCGGCGAGATGCAGGGCTGCGCCACGGCCGACAATCACGAAGCCATGGTCGTCGAGATCCTGGCCAAGGGCGCCAAGAGCTACGACCTGCAGGACCACAAGGACATCGTCGCGGCGACCAACAGCTACATCGAACGTTGGGGCTTCAAGCGGGCCTTCCCGACCAGCGAGGCGCTGTTCCTGTCGGTGGGCCGCAAGGTCTACGAGTCCTGGCGCAACTATCTGGAGAACATCCGCCTGGGCGAAACGGTGGACATCGCCTGCGTCTCCGGGTGGGAAAGCACCTCGATCGAGAACCACTCCGGCGTCGTCGACAACCTGCGCGGCTTCAAGGCCGATCCGGCGCTGATGAGCCAGGCTTTGCGGCCGGTTATGGCCATCGCCAAGCCCCGGGCCCTGGCCTATGCGGTCGACGACACGGCTGAGTTGGACATTTGGTTCTTCAACGACACGGGCAAGGCGGTCACGGGCGACGTGGTGCTGAGTCTGGTCGGTCCCCTCGGTGACGTTGCGGTCCTGGGTCACTGGCCAGTTCCGACGCAGTCGCCCGACCAGTTCAGCTATCTGGTCGCCGAGAGCGTCCGCACGCCCGCCCTTACCCGTGAGGGACTGAACAGGATCCGCATCACCCTTGGCGACGTGGTCTCCGATCGCGAGATCTGGGTGACCGCCGCAGCGCCCAAGCCGGCCAAGCCGATCCGTCTCGGCGTCTCCGGCATCGCCAGGAGCCTGCGCGAGCAATTGACGGCCGTGTCGGGCGCGGTGATTGAGGACTTCAAGCCGGGCGTCCGCTACGCCGGCATCGTCGCCTCGGGCCTGAAGACCGACGAGATCGTCCGTCGTCAGGTCGGCGAACAGACGGGCCTCGAGGCCCAGCCCAAGAAGGGCGAGAAGCCGGTCGTCATTCTCGGCGAATTGCCGCCGGAAGTCCTGGCGGCTGTTAAGGCCGGGACGCCGCTACTCGCCATGGTCCAAGAGGATGGCCTGGCCGACGGCGTCGCCAAGCAGCTCTCCGCCCTTGGCCTCTTCGACTATGCCGGCCAGGTTGGCGGCCTGCGGGCGCCGTGGATGGGCAATTGGAACTATGTCCGCGCCCACGCCACCTTCGCCGGCCTGCCGGCCGACATGGCGATGAGCGTATTGCACCAGGTCGAGGGCCAGCCCTCGAACGGCTTGGTCATCGACGGACAGGATGTCGAGGTCGTCGCCGCCTACAGCCGCGACCACGATCGCAAGAACGGCGCGGCCAGCTTCATCGCCCACCAGGACAAGGCGCGTGTTCTCGTCCACCGTCTGCCGGACATGGCCAAGCCGCTGCAGCAGCGCTGGCTGRCCAACGCCGTCGCCTGGCTGGCGACCAGCGCTTGAGGAGGAATTCGATGCTCACCCGACGCGACACTTTCCTGGCCGCCGCTCTCGTGGCGACGCCGGGCCTCGTCCAGGCCGCGCCACGCAAGCCGGTGTTCGAGCGTTTGGGCTGGGCTGCCAAGACGCCCGGCGGCGGCCGCGGCAAGGTCATTCGCGTAAAGACCTTGGCTGRCGGCGGTCCGGGCTCTCTGCGCGAGGCCGTCGCAGCCAAGGGGCCGCGCACCATCGTCTTCGACGTTGGCGGCGTAATCGATCTGGCGCGCCACAGCATCAAGGTCGTCGAGCCGTTCCTGACCATCGCCGGCGAGACCGCGCCGTCGCCCGGGATCACGCTGATCAAGGGCAGCCTGGCCATCGAGAGTCATGACGTCATCGTTCGCCATATCCGGGTCCGGGCCGGCCGCGATGGCGAGCCCTCGCGCAGCGGTTGGGAAGTCGACGGCATCACCTGCTGGAAGGCCCACGACGTCATCGTCGACCACTGCTCGACCAGCTGGGCCACCGACGAGAACCTGTCGGCCTCGGGGCCGCGCTTCGACGGCGGCGAAGACCAGGCCAAGTGGCGCGACGGGACCTCGCACCGGATCACCTTCAGCAACAACATCGTCGCCGAGGGTCTGTCGAACGCGAGCCACGTGAAGGGCGAGCACTCCAAGGGCAGTCTGATCCACGACAACGCCTATGAGGTGCTGATCGTCGGCAACCTCTATGCCCACAACCGCGAGCGCAATCAGCTGTTCAAGGGCGGGGCGGAGGCGGTGAGCGTCAACAACCTGATCTACGATCCGGGCACGCGTTGCATGCACTACGCTCTAAACGCCTCGGAGTGGGTGGGCCACGCCTGGCGCAAGGGTCAGCTGGYGATCGCGGGCAATGTCGTGAGGGGCGGGGCCTCGACGCGACCCGACCTGCCGTTCCTGATCGTCGAGGGTCAGGGGGATCTGGACCTCTACGCCTTCGACAACCCGGCCCACTACGCCGACGGGAGCGAGATGCCGCCGGTGCGGATCCTCAACACCGATCCATTCCCCAAGATCACCCACCTGGCCAAGCCGCCGTTCTGGCCGGAGGGGCTGAAGCTGAAGCCCTCCAGCCAGGTCGAGGCGCATGTCCTGGCCCATGCCGGCGCGCGGCCCTGGGACCGCGATGCCGTCGATCGCCGGATCGTCCGCGAGGTGAAGGCCGGGACGGGCCGGGTGATCGACGACGAGCAGGAGGTCGGTGGCTATCCGAAGGTCTAGGCGGGAACCTTGTCCAGGAAACCGGTCACCGCGCGCAGGCGGCCGTTCTCGACCACCCCGAAATCCGTGCCTTCGACCAGGCCTTCGCCGCCGGCCGGGCCCAGGGTCCAGGAAAAGCGGACATGGTCGCCGTAGCCGTCCGGTTTGCCCGACAGGGCGAAGCGGAAACCGGGAAATTGCTGGTGGACGCCGGCGATCAGGGCGTCGATCTGCCCGCGGCCTTCGCCGGCCATCATCGGGTCGACATAGCGGGCGTCCTCGGTCCACAGGGCGGTCAGCAGATCGGCGCGGCGGGTGGCGTCGGCCTCGTTCCAGCTGTCGATATAGCGTTGGGCGATCTGGGTGGCGTCGGTCATGACGGGTCTCCAAGGAAGGCGCCTGGCGTCTCCAGGCCCGTCCTTGATGCCCCGGCCCATGAGGCGGCGCGATTACGCGACAGGTAATGTTCGCGCATTAGGCCTTTCGGCAGGTAAGCCGGTCACCGACCACCATCGGCGCGCCGTTTCGCGAAATCCGCCATTCGACGATCATTGTGGTCGGATCCTGGCGGATGAAGGCGAAGGCCTCTTCCGGCTCGGCTGCGTCGCGCAGGCGGGTCCACACCCACTGGTCGCCGGTCCAACCTTCCGAGCGATACCAGCGCATCGCGCCGCTCGAGGCGATGCCGGCGCGATAGGTCTTGCCGTCGGGCGCTTGGGCCCAGGTCTCGGTGGCGGCGTAGCGACCGGGCGCCCGGTCCAGATGGTCCTTCACCAGGGCGCCGCCGCGCGGATCGATGCGGAAGACGATGTCCGAGGCGAGGGGGCGGTTCGAGGGTAGGAAGACCCCTTCGCAGCTCCAGGCGCCTTCGAAATAGGTCCATGGCGACGGCGACGGATCCGCCAGCAGAGCCGCCGAGGCGAGGAAGAGAGCAAGCATGAACACACCGAACGCGGTTACGTGGAAAGCTTAACTGGTGACGCGCGCCGCGATCGCAACTCCGGCGTCGTGAGATGGCGCGGCGGCCAGCTTCCGGCTAAGACGCGAGCATGCTGCGTATTTCGGAATTGAAGCTGCCGCTCGGCCATCCGCCGGAGGCCATGGCGCCGGCCATTGTCGAGCGCCTCGGGATCACCGCCGAGGATCTGCTGACCCATCAGGTCGCTCGCCGCGCCCA
The DNA here is from genome assembly GCF_056401555.1 of Caulobacter sp. P4_E5. Classification (NCBI taxonomy): domain Bacteria; kingdom Pseudomonadati; phylum Pseudomonadota; class Alphaproteobacteria; order Caulobacterales; family Caulobacteraceae; genus Caulobacter; species Caulobacter sp. P4_E5. The sequence goes on along the minus strand of NZ_JBFUJD010000108.1, from coordinate 5,974 downwards.
CGACGCGCGCCGCAAGGCCGCGATCCTGATGGTTTATTCGGTCGATGTGACCTTGCGCGACGAGGCGGAGGTTCTGGCGCGCTTCGCTGGCGACCACCACGTGCGCCCGACACCGGACACGGAATACCGCTTCGTTACCCGAGCGCCGGAAGGCTATGCGGGGCCGCGCCCGGTCGTGGTTGGCGCGGGCCCTTGCGGCCTGTTCGCCGGCCTGATCTTGGCCCAGATGGGCTTGAAGCCGATCATCCTGGATCGCGGCAAGGTCGTGCGGGAGCGGACCAAGGATACCTGGGGCCTGTGGCGACGCAGCGAGCTGAACCCGGAGTCCAACGTCCAGTTCGGCGAAGGCGGGGCGGGGACCTTTTCGGACGGCAAGCTCTACAGCCAGATCAAGGACCCCCGCCATCTGGGCCGCAAGGTGCTGACCGAGTTCGTCAAGGCCGGCGCGCCCGAGGAGATCCTGACCGAGGCCCACCCGCACATCGGCACCTTCCGCCTGGTGACGATGGTCGAGAGCATGCGCGAGACCATCGAGGGCTTGGGCGGCGAATACCGCTGGCAGCATCGCGTCGACGAGATCGACGTCGAGACGGCGGCGGACGGTGCGCGCAAGGTGCGAGGGCTGAAGCTGTCGACCGGGGACTATCTGGAGGCCGAGCACGTGGTGCTGGCCGTCGGCCACAGCGCCCGTGACACCTTCCAGATGCTCTATGACCAGGGCGTCCACATCGAAGCCAAGCCGTTCTCGATCGGGGTTCGGATCGAGCACCCGCAGTCATGGATGGACAAGGCCCGCTTCGGGACCTGCGCTGGTCACCCGGACCTGGGCGCGGCTGACTACAGCCTGGCGCATCACTGCAAAAACGGCCGCWCGGTCTACAGCTTCTGCATGTGCCCGGGCGGTACGGTGGTGGCGGCGACGTCGGAGCCCGGCCGCGTCGTCACCAACGGCATGAGCCAATATTCGCGCAACGAGCGGAACGCCAATTCGGGCTTCGTGGTCGGCATCGATCCCGAGCGCGACTATCCCGGCCACCCACTGGCGGGCGTCGAGTTCCAGCGCAAGTGGGAGAGCCTGGCCTATGTGGCGGGCGGCTCCAGCTACCAGGCTCCGGGCCAGAAGGTCGGCGACTTCATGGCTGGCCGCCCCTCGACCGAGCTGGGGGAGGTGGTTCCCTCCTACAAGCCGGGCGTGACGCTGACGGACCTGTCGGCCTGCCTGCCGGCCTTCGCGGTCGAGGCCATGCGCGAGGCGCTGCCGGTGTTCGGTCGCCAGATCGCCGGCTATGACCACCCGGACGTGGTGTTGACCGGCGTCGAGACCCGGACCTCCTCGCCGGTGCGGATCACCCGCGGCAAGGACCTCCAGAGCCTCAATACCGCAGGCCTCTTTCCGGCCGGAGAGGGCGCGGGCTATGCCGGCGGCATTCTCTCCGCCGCCGTCGACGGCATCAAGGTCGCCGAGGCGGTGGCACAGGTCTATGTGGCCGAGGGGCTGATCCCCGCGACGGCTTGACGGCCGCCGCAGGGCGAGCGGTCTATTCGGCCGGTTCGGGAACCCGGGCCAGGGTCGGGTAGTCGGTGTAGCCCTTGCCGTCGCCGCCGTAGAAGGTGGTCGGGTCAGGCGCGTTCAGCGTCGCCCCCGTCTTCAGGCGCTCCACCAGGTCGGGGTTGGCGATAAAGGCCCTGCCGAACGCGACCGCGTCCGCCTTGCCCGCCGCGATCGCGGCGTTGGCGCTATCCAGGTCGAATTTCTCGTTGGCGATATAGACCCCGCCGAATGCCGCCTTCAGCGCCGGGCCCAGGCTGTCGGCAGCCTCGTGCTCGCGAGCTGAGACGAAGCTGATCTTCCGCTCGCCCAGGGCCTTGGCGACATAGCCGAACGTGGCCGGCAGGTTGCTGTCGCCCATCGAGTGACCATCGGCGCGCGGCGCCAGGTGGACGCCGACGCGATCGGCGCCCCAGACCGAGATGGCCGCGTCGGTCGCTTCCAGCAGCAGGCGGGCGCGGTTCTCGATCGGGCCGCCGTACTGGTCGGTCCGCTGATTGGAGCCGTCCTGCAGGAATTGGTCGAGCAGATAGCCGTTGGCGCCATGCAGCTGCACGCCGTCGAAGCCGGCGGCCTGAGCGTTCTCGGCGCCCTGGCGGAAAGCTTCGACCACGCCGGCGACTTCCTCGGTCGAGAGGGCGCGGGGCGTGGGGTAGGGGCGCTCGGGGCGCAGCAGGCTGACATGTCCCTTGGCGGCGATGGCGCTGGGGCCGACCGGGGCCTCGCCGTTCAGGTGCGACGGGTCGGAGATGCGGCCGACGTGCCAGATCTGCATGAAGATGCGGCCGCCCTTGTCGTGCACGGCTCGGGTGATCTGTTTCCAACCTTCCGTCTGTTCCTGGGACCAGACGCCGGGCACGCCGGGATAGCCGACGCCTTGCGGGCTAACGGGCACGCCCTCGGTGATCAACAGGCCCGCCGAGGAGCGCTGAGCGTAGTACTCGGCCATCAGGCCATTCGGAATCTGGGTTGGACCGGCGCGCAGCCGGGTCAGCGGCGCCATGACGACGCGGTTGGGCAGGTTGAGATCGCCGATGCGCAGCGGGTCGAACAGGGTGGACATGCGAGACTATCCTCAGGGGCGCCGACCCTCCGTCGGCGTCTGTGAAGCTATCTGGGTAGTGAGTTTTCTATCGCAACCGCAACAGGCTCTGATTTCGTCTGCAAGCGGGCGGTCAAAATCTGAAAGGCGCGGAGAAGCGAGTCGATCTCAAGGCGCGACGACGAGCGCCGTTTTGGGCAACCAAGACGGGATTGGGCGCACGCGGGGCGTCAGCGAGCCAGGAAACCGCGCCGGGTTCGGATGGTCGAAACGCGGAATTTGCGTGCAGAGCGCTGCTTTGGCCTGCTTTGCTGCTGTGCAAAATGACGTCGTTTGTGCGTTGCGGCGGCCGCGAACGCGGTTTTGCGATTGCCGGTTCGCCCCCTCGGCCGCCTCCTGATCTCGACACGGGGGACAACGACGTTCCCCGTTGGCTCGTAAGGGCCGCCGGCGGCGCCGTAGCCGTTTGGCAAGCTTGGACAACGACGTCCGGAGAGACCACTGCGCGTGGTCTCGCCGGGCGTTTTTTTGTTTTGGCCTTAGGGGATGAAGGCATGAAATCCGTACGATTTATGCTGCGCTGCGGTGCGGCACTGAGCGCGCTTGCTTGGAGCATGGCCACCTTGGCGCAAGCCGCGCCGGATCCGGCGCCGAAGCCGGCTGAAGAAGCGGCCGCCGAGCCGGCCGCCGAGGTCGCGCCTGAGCCGCCGCCGCCGGCAGCACCGCCGCCGACGATTAGCGACCAGATCGGGGCGGGCAAGCTGATCCTGGAGGTCCGGGCGCGCTACGAGAACGTCGACCAGACCCGCACGGCCACCCTTCGCGACGAGGCCGACGCCTTTACCGTCCGCACGCGCTTCGGCTGGGAAACCGCCGAGTTTAAGGGCGTCAAGGGGCTGATCGAGTTCGAGGACGTCCGCCAGCTCGGTTCCGAGCACTACGCCGTCAACGTGCCGGGCGTGGCGACCGCGCCGCTGAACGGCGCCGACAAGGCCCGCTATCCGATCGTCAACGATCCGGACGTCACAGAGCTGAATCGCGCCCAGCTGACCTGGACGCCCAGCGCCGCTCTGCAGGTCACGGCCGGCCGCCAGCGCATCCTGCTGGACGACCAGCGCTTCGTCGGCAATGTCGGCTGGCGCCAGGACGAGCAGACATTCGACGCCATCCGCACCGACGTGGCTCTCGGCCGCTTCAAGGCGACCTACGCCTATGTCACCCACATCAACCGCATCCTGGGCGAGCTGCGCGATTGGGACTCTGACAGCCATCTCTTCAACGCCACCTGGTCGCCGGCCGAGGCGCTGCGCCTGCAGGGCTTCGTCTACGCCCTCGACTTCGGCAACTCGGCGGCCAACTCGTCGATCACCAAGGGCGTCAAGGCTTCGGGCAAGACCTGGCTGGGCCTCTATCAGCTGGCCTACAACGCCACCTACGCCAAGCAGTCGGACTACCGCCACAACACGCCGAACTTCGATCTCGACTACTACGGCGCCGACCTGGCCGGGACCTTCGACATCTACACGGTCAAGGTGTCTTACGAGTCCCTGGAGGGCGACGGGACGCGCGGCTTCACCACGCCGCTGGCCACGGTCCACGCCTTCAACGGCTGGGCGGACGCCTTCGCCTCGCCGGGCGGCAACAAGAGCTTCGTCGACGGCCTCGAGGACCTGAACCTCAGCCTGAACGTCAAGCCGCGCTTCCGCCGCACCTACTTCTTCAACAGCGACATCGTGGTCCGCTACCACGACTTCGACGACCAGCGGACCGGCGCCGACCTCGGCCACGAGTGGGACCTCCAGTTCACCGCCGCGATCACCACCAAGCTCTCGATCCAGCTGAAGTACGCCGACTTCCAGCGCGTCACGACCGTGCCCGTCGGCACGGCGACGCCGCCGGCCGCGCGGACCAAGACCTGGTTCACCCTCGAATACAAGTTCTAGCCGACAGGACGCATGACCATGAGCAAGACCGACATGACCAAGTCCGGCCTGACGCGCCGTCACGCCTTGATCGGCGCCGCCGCCACCGTCGCCGCCGTCAAGGCCGCGTTCCCGGCCGGGGCTCACGCCGCCGGCGCCGGCCCGGAGGTCGCCAAGGCCCGCCTGGGCTTCATCGCCCTGACCGATTCCGCGCCGGTGATCATCGCCAAGGAGCGGGGCCTGTTCGCCAAATACGGCCTGCCCGATCTGGAGGTCGTCAAGCAGGCCTCGTGGGCCGCCACCCGGGACAACCTGGTGCTGGGCTCGGAGCGCGGCGGCATCGACGGCGCACACATCCTGTCGCCCATGCCCTATCTGATGAGCACCGGGGCGATCACCGGCGGCGCGCCGACGCCGATGTACATTCTGGCTCGCCTCAATACGAACGGGCAGGGCATTTCGGTCGGCAACGACCTGAAGGCCGTGAAGGTCGGGCTGAACAGCGCCGGCGCCAAGGCCAAGTTCATGCAGATGAAGACGGCTGGCAATATCGCCAAGGTGGCCATGACCTTCCGGGGCGGCACCCACGACCTGTGGGTGCGCTACTGGCTGGCGGCGGGCGGCATCAATCCCGAGACCGACATCGCCACCATCGTCATCCCGCCGCCGCAGATGGTGGCCAACATGAAGGCCGGCACCCAGGACGCCTTCTGCGTGGGTGAGCCGTGGAACGGCCAGCTGGTCAACCAGCGCGTCGGCTACACCGCCTGCTTGACTTCGGAACTGTGGATGAACCACCCGGAAAAGGCGCTGGGCATGCGCGCCGCCTGGGTCGACAAGTACCCGCGCGCCGCCCAGGCGATCACCGCCGCCGTCCAGGAAGCGGCGATGTGGTGCGACAAGGCCAGCAACCTGCCGGCCATGTGCTCGATCGTCTCGGGCCGTCAGTACGTCAACGTGCCGATGGGCGACATCCTGCCCCGCCTGCAGGGTACGGTGGACTACGGCGACGGCCGCACGCTGAAGAACTCGCCGCACCGGATGAAGTTCTGGGCCGACAACGCCAGCTTCCCCTTCAAGTCGCATGACCTGTGGTTCCTGACCGAGGACATCCGCTGGGGCGTGCTGCCGCAGAAGACCAACACCCAGGCCCTGGTCAACAAGGTCAACCGCTCGGACATCTGGCGCGCCGCGGCCAAGACCATCGGCCAGAGCGGTCCGGCCGGCGACAGCCGCGGCGTCGAGCGCTTCTTCGACGGCAAGGTGTTCGACCCGGCCAATCCGGGCGCCTACCTGGCCAGCCAGCCGATCAAGAAGCTGGTCTAGGGAGGACGCGGCGATGACCTTTCCCAAGCCCACCTTCTCGCCGGCCGAACCGGTCGCGGCCCAGTCGGTAGCGACAGGCGTGACCGTCGCGCCGCCGCCGGCCGGGGAAACCCGCACCTCGGGCCTGGCCGAGGT
>NZ_JBFUJD010000107.1:0-14119 GCF_056401555.1 Caulobacter sp. P4_E5 | reverse complement strand
GCGTAGCGGCCATAGACGGAGAAATGCGGCGTGAGCAGATAGCTGGCGCCGATCGTCCAGGCGACCTTGTCCTGGGTCCTACGAGTCACCGCATAGGTTCCATCGAAGGTCGAGCCGACCGTGCGTACCACGCCGACTACGCCGGGCTGGACCGGCTGGTTGACCGCCGCGGTATTGCCGTCGAGGAACTTGGCCTTGTCGCTTTCCCAGCGGACCCCGCCATCGATGTGGATCTTGTCGCCGATCGCCAGCTCGTCGTTGGCGTAGAGCGACAGCGACTTGTCGGTGCGCTGGCGCATGCCTTGGCCCCAGTTGCCATAGGACACCATCCCGTTGTCGCTCAAGGTTCCGATGACCTGGTTGGCGGCGTCCAGCGCGACGATGTCGTAGATGTCGCTGTTGGTCCGAACATCGTTGACCACCGACGCGACCGCCGACTGGTTCTGCTTGCGGCTGACGTCGTAGTATTGGACGCCCGTGGTCAGGGAGTTCGTGAACGAACCGCTCGTGTACTCCCAGCGCGTGCCGATGTTGGCGCCGAAGTCGTGGCCCGTCTGATAGTCGTGGTTCAGCGTCGTCTGTTGAAGGAAGCCGTTGCCGTTCAAAGCGTTCAAGGTCGCGGTGTCGTTCGCTCCGGTGACCATGCCGGTGCGCAGGTTCTTGATGCCGAAACGCACTGTGGCCGGATAGGCGGCGGTTCCCGCGGTCAACAGGTCGTTGATCGGCGAGGCCGCGCCCCGCGTCAGATAGGTCACCGCGCTGGCCAGGCCCGCATTGCCAGTGCCCGAACCGGGGAAGAGGCCGTTGAAGTCGTCGGTCAGGTCCAGATAGCGGGCGCGGGCGAAGATCTCGACCGTATCGCTGAGCGGCTTTTCGAAATCGACGCGCAGTTGCTTGGTCTTGACCCGCACGCCTTCGCTCAGGCGGAAATCACGGAACCCGTCGCGTTCGACGAAGGTCGACACCGGCACGGAGATGCGGGTGAAGGCGTCGCCGCCGACGTTGCCGAATTGGGTATCCAGCCCGGGAATGCTGCTGGGTTTGCCGTTGTTGAAGGCATAGGGCTGGTCGGCATAGTAGGCGGCCTGCATGTCGCCGATCTTGCCGGTCACGCGCAGAAAGCCGCCCTCGTCGAAGCGATATTCCAGCATCGCCTTCAGGCGGTAGCCTTCGTAGTCGAACGTGTTCTTGCGCACGCCGGGGCTGCTCTGGACGTATCCCCCGACGTTAAAGGCCAAGTTCTTGGAAATGGGAGCGGAATAGTAAAAGTCGCCGCGCTTGAGGCCGTAGTTGTAGCCCGTGGCCCGCAACATCCCTTCCGGCTTGTCGAAATTGGGCTTGCGCGACAGGAAGTTGATCGTGGCGCCCGCGCCGTTGACGGTCAGGATGCCCGAGGTGCCGCCCTTGACCGCCTCCATTCGATCGATCGTGATGTCTTCGGAAAAGAAGAAGTCCGCGCCGCCGCCCTGGTAGATGACCGGAAGACCATCCTCCTGGAGCTGGATGAAGCGCTGCCCCCCACCCTGCAGGCCACGCACCGAATAGTTGTTCGACAACTCACCCGCGGTGCCTTCGACAAAGATGCCAGGCACCATCTCGAGCAGGTCGGCGGTCGAGCGGGGAGCCTTACGTTCGATATCGGCGCGCGTGGCCAGGGTGATGTCGGCCGACGCGGTGATCAGCGGGCGATTGCGCGAGGTCATGCCGGTGACGACGATTTCGCTGACGGTCTGATCGGCAGTGTCGGCAGGCGGCGTCGCGGCCGTTTGAGCCCAGACCGGAGCGGCAAAGCAGCTGCAACCGGCGAGCAGCGCGGCGCGAAGAGCGTGGCGTTTATGCATGAATCCTCCCCAGGAAATTGGCCCCGCTTGAAACTGCGAGTGTACCAATAGCCGATGTAGGACGATTGCAATTCAATTGCAATCGTTTGTTTTCAGCTTAACCGTACGGTCTACTACTGATGATCGCGGGCTCATATGCGCAAAGAGATCGCTCGAGTTAAGCTGCGTCGCAAATCCGCGACCCGTCCCATTCGCCCCGTCAGAACGGCTGGCGCCTTGGCCGGTTCAGTCCCGACGTTGTGGCGTGCGTGCGCTATTTCGGACCTTGGCTCCGCAGGAAATCGGGCCTTCGGGCGGGTTCGTCGCGTAAGGTTGAGCCGTCGCCAGAATGCGGACGTTGTCGCGACGATCGCCCGCTCGCCGATCCTATTAACAGGCGAGTGCGCTTTGCGAATGAGATTGACTCGCATTGTTAAGACAAAGTACCTGCCCCCCTGTTCTTGACGGGGGTTCGCATGAGACGACGACTGCTGACGGCCAGCGCGCTGGGCGCCTGGGCTCTGGCCCAAGGGGCGGCCGCTGAGACGGCCCCGCCCCCGCCCCTCGACCCGCAGTCGACCGCGGTCGAGGCGGTGATCGTCACGGGCGAGAAGTCGTCGCGCACCCTGCAGCAGACGATCACCAGCGTCGCGGTGACCACCGCCGCCAAGATCGAGCGCGAGAACATCCAGACGCTCTACGACGTGGTCAATCGCACCGCCAACATGAGCGAGACCTACGGCAAGACCGGCTTCACCATCCGTGGGATCAGCAACAGCAACGTGTCAGGCGGCGGCACCGGCGGCCTGTCGACCGTCTATGTCGACGGCGCGGCCCTACCCGAGCAGGCCGTGTTCAGCGGTCCGCTGGACATGTGGGACATCGGCCAGGTCGAGATCCTGCGCGGCCCGCAATCGACGCTGCAGGGACGCAACTCGCTGGCCGGCGCGGTGATCATCCGCTCGACGGACCCCAGCTTCGACTACGGCTTCCGGGCCCGCGCCACGGTCGCCAGCGGCGACGAGCGCGCGATCGCCTTCGCCGGCGGCGGTCCGCTGATCGCCGACCAGCTGGCCTTCCGCCTGGCCGCCGAGAAAAAGGACTCCGACGGCTTCCTCTACAATCCCGTGCGCCACGAGGACGTCGACGCGGTCGACAATCTCAGCGTCCGCGGCAAGCTGCTGCTGACCCCCATCGCCCTGCCCGGCCTCAAGGTGCTGGCGACCTACGCCCACAACAAGCGCAAGTCCGCCTACCTGTTCACCTATGCCCGCACCGATACGCCGGACTATTACGACCATCGACTGGACTATTCGAACGACCCGACCCGCACCGACTCCAAGGTCGACATCTTCACCCTCGAGACGACCTACCGGCTGAACGACGCGCTGACGCTGACCGGCRTCGCCTCGTGGAACAAGAGCGACTCGCTGGGCAGCTATGACACCGACTACACCGCCGCCCGGCTGGCCTACGGCACGCGCGACCAGAACATCAAGACCGCCTCCCAGGAGCTGCGGCTGAATTACGAGGGCGAAAGGCTGCGGGGCCTGCTGGGCCTCTATCACGCCCGACGCGACACCAAGGACCTGACGGTCAGCATCACCAATGTGCCGTTCCCCAAGCCCGCCCTGGTCAGCGTCCTGACCTCGACCCTGCTGGCAGGGGTGAGCGGTCCGACCCCCGCCCAACAGGCCGCCGCCGCGGCCCAGGCGAACGCCTTCGCCGACCTCTATGTCACCGCCCTGCCGGTGATCCCGGTCGACTATTCCGGCAGCCTGCCCGAAGTGGTCGAGACCACCGCCCTCTTCGCCGACGGGTCGTTCGCCGTGACGCCGAAGCTCAGCCTGCTGGGCGGGTTCCGCTACGACCACGAGGAGAACACCAGCAGCAGCGTGCAGTCGGCGACCTTCGCCGGGACCTATCCCGACCCGGCCGCCTTCGGCCCGTTCGCCGCCTATGTGACGCTGGTGAACCAGTTCGTCGGCGGCATGGTCGCCCAGGCCGGCTCGACCGCGCCCAAGGCCACCCGCAAGTTCAACGCCTTCTTGCCTAAAGTCGGGGTCAAGTACGACTGGACCGGCGACATCTCCACCAGCCTGACGGCCCAGCGCGGCTACCGCTCGGGCGGCTCGACCGTCAATATCGCCCGCTCGCGGGTGTCGCCCTACGACCAGGAATACACCTGGAACTACGAGGCCGCCCTGCGCACGGCCTGGCTGGACGGGGGCCTGACGGTCAACGCCAACGCCTTCTATGTCGACTGGAAGGACCAGCAGGTCCTCGTCAATCTGGGCCTCAACACCTACGATTCCCAGGTCGAGAACGCGGGCAAGTCGCACCTGTACGGCTTCGAGGTCGAGGTCGCCCAGCGGGTCGACGAAGCGCTGAGCTGGTACGCCTCGCTGGGCCACACCCGCACCAAGTTCGACGACTTCAGCGTTGATATCGGTGCGACCAGCACCGACCTGTCGGGGGCCGAGTTCCCCTATGCGCCACACTGGACCCTGAGCGCCGGCGTCGACTACCGCTGGACCAACGGCCTGGTCGGCCATCTGGACGGCAGCTTTCGCGGCAAGGCCTACCAGCAGGCCGATATCAGCCAAGCCAGCGACGCCGTGGTGAAGAGCCGCGTGCTGTTCAACGGCCGCTTCGGCTACGAGCGCGAGCACTGGGGGGCCTATGTGTTCGGCAAGAACCTGCTGAACGCCACCTACAGCCAATACAAGCGCAATGACGTGCCGATCGCCCTGCTGAGCGAGCCCCGGGTGGTCGGCGTCACGCTGGAGACCCGCTGGTGATGGAACCGCTGGCTCCCAACGCCGCCGTCGGGCTGGCGCTCGCCCCCGTGACCCTGGCCGGCGCCCTGCTGCTTCGCCAGGCCTGGCGGAAGGTCTCGCCCCAGCGCCCCCGGCTGATCGTAGGCGGCTGGGGTCTGCTGGCCCTGGCCCTGGCCCTGGGCGTCGTCCTGCTGGGCGCCGCGCGCGGCCCGGCCATCGTGCTGGCCCTAGCCTCCACCGCGGCCCTGGCCCTGGTCGCCGTCGGCGTCGAATGGCGCGACGCCAAGCGGAAGGTCTCGCGCGAGCTGGCCCTGGAGCCGTCCGAGCGCCGACGCGTGGTCTGGCGCGGCTGGCTGCGCGGCTTTCTCGCCGGACCGCTGGCCGGGATCGCCGCGCTGGGCTGCGGCCTGGCGGTGGCGATCTGCGCGCCCGGTCAGGTGCAGAGCCGCATGGTCGTCGGCGGGTTGCTGGTCCCGTTCCTGTGGGCCGGCGGCATGGCCTGGACCCTGTCGGACGACAAGATCCTGCGCGCCTTCGCCGTGCTCTCGAGCGTGGCGGTCGTCACCCTGGGCGCGGCCTTCCTGAAGGGAGCGATTTGATGGACGGCTCAGCCTCCACCGAGACGACGTCGAACCCGGCCAGGCCCGGCAAGCCGATCTGGCCTAAGGTCCCCGCCGAGTTCGTGCGCGCCATGCTGGCCGGGCACTCGGCCCTGGGCCTGGCGTTCGCGGCTCTGATCTATCTGGTCTGCTTCTCCGGCTCGATCGCCGTCTTCACCCAGGAGTACGGCCGCTGGGAGCAGCCGGCGGGCCCGGTCCTGAGCCAGGCCTCGTCCCAGGCCGTCGATGCGGCGTTCCGCGCCGTGCTGGCCAAGAACTCCAAGGCCCACGACCTGTATGTTCGCCTGCCCGAGCCCGCCTATCCGCGCCTCAGCGTGCATGGCGACGACGCCAAGGGCGGCGAGCATACCTGGATCGCCGACGCGTCCGGGCGGCTCGTCCGCGAGGAGAAGACGCCCTGGACCCAGTTCCAGGCCGACCTGCACACCGTCCTGCACCTGCCGCGCGCCTGGGGCGGCTTCATCGTCGGCCTGACCGGCGTGGCGCTGCTGTCCTCGCTGGTGTCGGGCGTGCTCTCGCATCCTCGCGTCTTCAAGGACGCCTTCGCCTTGCGCTGGGGCGGGTCCAAGCGCCTGCAGGAGGCCGACCTCCACAATCGCATCAGCGTCTGGGGCCTGCCGTTCCACCTGGCGGTGTCGCTGACCGGGGCCTTCCTGGGCCTGACGACGATCATCGTCGGCGTGCTGGCCCTGGCCACCTTCAAGGGCGACACCGCTAAGGCCTACGCCCTGTTCGCGGGCCCCAAGGTGGTCGACGATCCGCGACCGGCCGCCCGGGTCATCGACATCGCCCAGGTGCTGACCAATCTGGAGGCCGCCTATCCGGCGGCGCGGGCCAGCTACCTGTTCATCGAACATCCCGGCGAGACAGGCCAGCACGCCAGCGTCTCCCTGATCACACCCGGCCGCCTGTCGCGCGGCGAGCTGGTGGTGGTGGGCGGCGACGCCAAGCCGCTGGGCGAGGTCGGCTACGAGAGCGGCAGCGTCGGCATGCGCGTGCTGTCGACCATGACGCCGCTGCATTTCGGCTGGTTCGGCGACTGGCCGGTCAAGGTCGCCTACCTGCTGCTGGGCCTGGGCCTGACCGCGGTCACCTCCAGCGGCGTCGCGATCTGGCTGGCCCGCCGACGCGACAAGGGCCGCCCGGCCCCACGCTGGGAGCGGGTCTGGATCGCCTTCGTCTGGAGCCAGCCCTTCGCCTACGCCGCCTCTGCCTTGGCGGCGCTGCTGCTGCCGGCCCCGCCGGTGGCGATCTGGGGCGCGGCGACCTTGGCGGCCAGCGCCACGGCGATCGCCTGGACTCCCCCGGCGATTTCGATCCGGCTGCGCGTCGCGACGGCCGGCCTCCTAGCGCTCACCGTCTGTGCTCACGTGACAGCGAACGGCGCAAGGATCGCCGACGGAGTGGCCTGGCTGGTCGACGCCGGCCTGCTCATCGCCGCCCTTGTCCTGGCTGGGAGCGCCTACAGATCAGGTCGCGCCCAAGTCGTTTAGCCGATACGACCCAGTCGTCGGCCAGCCTCGCTCGGACCGTCCTCCGCCATCGTCGGGCAAGAAAACCCCAGGACCGTGACGTTCGATCGACATTGAAACGGCAGTCTTCAGTCAGGCGCGGCGTCTCGCACGACACAGCGGAAGCCGATATGGCTGGTGGCGCTCTCGACCGTCTGCGGGATGCGGGCGGCGGGCCGGTAGCGCTGGCAGTAGTTCTCGGCGCACAGGTGCGATCCGCCCTTGAGCACCTTGCGCGGGATCGGCGTCTGGGGCTGGGCCGGATCCAGGCTGCCCTCCATGGCGCCGCCGCGCGGGTTCGTCGGCACGCAACAGCCCGGCCCCTTGGGGATCGGCAGCGACCACCAGTCCGACGTCCACTCCCAGACATTGCCGATCAGGTCGTAGACGCCGTGGCCGTTCGGCGGAAAACGGCGCACGGGCGACGTCCGTTCGAAGCCGTCCAGGCGCAGGTTCTGGCCYGGAAAGACGCCCTGCCAGTAGTTGCACATCATCCGCCCGTCGGGCGCGAGCTCGTCGCCCCAGGCGAACTCGGCCTCCTCCAGCCCGCCCCGCGCGGCCAGCTCCCATTCGGCCTCGGTCGGCAGGGACTTGCCCGCCCACGCGGCGTAGGCCTCGGCGTCGCGATACGAGACGTGGACCACCGGATGGTCCTGCAGGTTCAGGGTCGAGCTGCCCTTGCCGTACGGCTTTCGCCAGTGGGCGCCGAAGGTGAAGGCCCACCACGATAGCGGCGCGTCCAACGACACCGGCCCCTTCGGCGGCTGAAACACCAGCGATCCCGCCTTGGCCATCGACGCGGGCATGCCCGGATAGTCGCGCGGGTCCGGCGCGATCTCGGCCTCGGTGACGTGGCCGGTCTCGCGGACGAAGGCGGCGAACTGCCGGTTGGTGACCGGGACCTCGTCGATCCAGAAGCCGTCGACCCGCACGCGGCGGACCGGCGACTCTTCCGGATAGAAGCGGTCCGACCCCATGGCGAAGTCGCGCCCCTCGATCCTGATCATTCCCGACGTCGCCGGCGCCCCGCTCATGTCCGCTCCGCCTACTGCCGCCGAGGGAAGTAGGGCTGGCCCTTCTTCTCGGCCTCCAGCTTGGCCGGCGAGTCGGGGAACAGCCCATTGAAGCGATCGACCGGATTGGCCGGCCGCAGCCACGTTTGGGGGAATTCGGCGGCCTTGGCCCCATCGAGGCTTCGGAAGACCTGGCCCTGGCTGGCGCGTTCGGTGAACGGCACCGCGTGCTGGCCCTTGGCGTTGGCCAGCTTGGCGAACAGGGCCTTGCGCAGGTCGATCTTGGTCTGGAGATAGGCCGGGTCGTCGATGAGGTTGTTCATCTCGTCGGGGTCCTTGGCCAGGTCGTACAGCTCTTCGAGATCCCAGACCCCATGGTACTGGATGTACTTCACCCGGCCGCGCTCGATGGCGAAGGTGGTCGGGGTCTGGGGGAACGTCCACTCCCAATAGTATTCGTAGACGAAGTCGTCCTCCGCCCAGTCCGCCGGCTTGACCTTGCCCGTAGCCAGCGGCAGGACGCTGCGGCCCTCGAACTGGGCCGGCCGCGCCGCGCCGGCGGCGTCCAGGAAGGTCGGCGCCAGGTCGAGGTTGCGGACCCGGCTCTCGACCACCGCGCCCTTCGGGAACCGCCCCGGCGCGTAGGCGACCATCGGCACCCGGATCGAGGCCTCGTAGGCGTCGCGCTTGTCGATCAGGCCGTGCTCGCCGAACTGGAAGCCGTTGTCGCTGAAGAACACGATGATGGTGTTGTCCTCCAGGTGGTTGGCCCGCAGATAGGCCAGCACCCGCCCGACGCTGTCGTCCACCGGGCTCAGGCCGCGGTAGTACTCGCGCATGTATTCCTTCAGCGGCCTGTCCTGGTTGTAGAAGTAGTCGACGCCATGCCAGCTGTTGCGCTGGTTGCGCACCCAGATCGGCTTGCCGCGGTTGTTCTGCGGCGTGTCGGCCATGCTGGCCGGCAGCTTGATGTCGAGATCCTTGTACTGGTCGGCATAGCGCTCCGGCGCCTTGATCTCGGAGTGCACGGCCTTGTGGGACAGGTAGAGGAAGAACGGCTTGGACTTGTCGCGACCGTGCTCCAGCCAGTCCATCGAATAGTCGGTGAGTTCGTCGGTGATGTAACCCTTCTGGGCCACGGCTTTGCCGTCGACATCGAGCATGTTGCGCTGTCCGGCCGCCACCTGCTGGGGCGACAGGCCGTCGGTCGGCAGATAGTTGCCCTGACCCAGGAAACTGACCCAATGGTCGAAGCCCGGCCGGGGCCCGTCGCTGGCGTCGCCCATGTGCCACTTGCCGACGAAGGCGGTCTGGTAGCCGGCGCCTTGCAGGTACTTGGGAAAGAAGGTCAGCCCGGCCTCCGACGAATTGTTGTTGTCGATGACCCCGTGATTGCGCGCGGTCATCCCGGTCAGGATGGTCGCCCGACTGGGCGAGCACAGCGACGAGGTCACCACGGCATTGGGGAAATAGACCCCGTTCTTAGCCAGGAAGTCGATATTGGGCGTCTTCAGCCCCGGCGTCAGGAAGCCCATCGCGTCGTAGCGCAGGTCGTCGACCAGGATGAAGACGATGTTGGGGCTCGTGGCCGGCGGCGGCTCGGCGCGGGCGGCGCACGCCCAGGCCGCGGCCAGCAGCGCCGTCGCGAAGGCGCGCGCGGCGGAGATCAGCGATTTGGTCATGGGCGCTCCTGGGCGCTGGCGGCGAGCTTGGTCGCCCAGCCGCGCGGATTGGCTTCCGCCTCGGCGCGGAAGGCGGCCAGCCGCCCGGCCAGGCGCTTGGCCGCGGCGGGATGCTTGGCGCTGACGTCGTGGGATTCGTTGTCGCCGTTCAGGCGGTACAGCGCTGGCCGGGCGCCATAGGGCGCGGCGGTCCCGGTCGGGGCCAGCGGCCATTTCTCGGCGATCACCGTGCGGTACTTGAAGTCCGCGTCGCGCACCGCCTGGAACTCGCCCGAATAGGCCGTGACATAGTAAAGGACGTCGTGCGGCGAGGCCCCGCCCGCCAGCAGGCCGGCCATGTCCCGGCCGTCGATGACGCGGTCGGCCGGCGGGGCGATCCCCAAGATCCCGAGCAAGGTCGGGAACAGGTCGATGTTCATCGCCATCGCCTCGCTGACGGTCCCGGGCTTGGTCTTGCCCGGCCAGATCACGAAGCCCGGCACGCGCATGCCACCCTCGTAGGTCTCGCCCTTGCGCCCGCGCAGGTCGCCGACGCTGCCGCCCTGGTCGCCGCCGTTGTCGCTGGTCACGACGACGATGGTGTCGTCGGCGATCCCCAGGTCGTCGATGGCCTTCATGATCCGGCCGACATTGGCGTCGAGGTCCTCGACCACGTCGCCGTAGACGCCGCCTTCCGAGACGCCCTGGTGCTTCGGGTTGGGATAGTGCGGCAGATGCGGCGCCGTGTACGGCACATAGGCGAAGAACGGCTGGCCGGCGCTGGCCCGCATGAAGCCGATCGCCTCGTCGGTGAACCGTTCGGTCAGGGTGCGCTGATCGGTCTTGTCGGCCGGCGTATCGACCTTGGTCCCGCGAAGGATCGGCAGCGGCGCCATGTCGTTGCTGTAGAGCACGCCGAAATAGTCCTGGAAGCCCAGGTCCGTCGGGCGATGGCCGGGCGTGTCGCCCAGGTGCCATTTGCCGAAGGCCCCGGTCCGGTAGCCGGCCCGCGCCAGCACCTCGGGCAGCAGGATCTCGTCGGCGGGAAGGGCGTTGGCGTAGCCGGCCGAGCGGCGGATCCGCGCCATCGGGTTGTCGCTCGGGAAGAAGACGTGGTTGGCCGCCCGCGAGCGGGTCGGATAGCGCCCGGTCAGCAGCGCCGCCCGCGACGGCGTGCAGACCGGCGAGCCCGAATAGAACTGGGTCAGCTTCACGCCCTTGGTCGCCAGGGCGTCGATGTTGGGCGTCTTGATCAGGCGATTGCCGTACGAGGACAGGTCACCGTAGCCGAGGTCGTCGAACAGCAGCACGACGATGTTGGGCGCCCGCCCGGCGACCGGTCGGATCGCCGACAGATAGGCCTGCTTCTGGGCCAGGTGCTCGGGCGCCGGCTCGGCGTTGATCGCCGCCGCCTTGGCCAGGGCCGTGTTGGGCCGTAGCGCGACGTCCAGCCTGGCCCGGCCGGTCTCGGGCACGGTCACCTGTTGGCGCGCGCTCGCCAGCCCCATGGCCGTGACCAGCACCTCGTACTGTCCCGCCGGCAACCGTGGCAGGTCGAACGCCCCGTCCCGCCCGGTCGTGTCGCCGCGCAGCAAGTCGTTGATCACCACCTTGGCGCCGGCCACCGCCGCGCCGTCCGGCCCGACCACCTTGCCGGTCACCTCGCCAGCCAGGGACGGCGACGCCAGCGCCAGGGCCGCCGCGCCGATCAGCCAGATCGCCTTGTGTTTCATCGAACGCCTCACGTCACCAATCCGGGGAAATCGGGCGCCCGCGCGTCGGCGGGCGCCCAGGCGTCGTCAGTGGAACTTCGCCGACAGCCGCAGGCCGTACAGGCGGGGCGGGGCGTAGAACGCCGTGCCGTTGGTCGTGACCCCGGTCGTGGCGTTGGCGTTGGAATTGGTGCGAACCGCCTTGTCCTCGAGGTTGCGGACATAGGCCATCAGCGACCACCGCCCCTCGCCGCTGGCATAGGTCAGCGACAGGTCGGTCTTGGTGAACGCCTTTTGCCGGTTGCTGGCGAAGCCGTGGAACTCGAGCTCCTTCTCGCTCTCGTAGTGGCTCTGCACCCGGCCGGTCAGGTTGGCGCCGTTGGCCAGTTCGAAGGTATGGGCGTAGCCGGCGGTCAGGCTCCAAGTCGGGGTCCGCGCCATGTGGCAGCCGGCGAAGTCGCCCGCGCGCGGCGACGGCGCGGCGTAGTTGGCCGTGTAGCAGCGATCGACCGAGGCGTTGCCGGCGTAGTTGACGAACGGGTCCCCGAGCGGCAGCACGAAGGTCTCGTAGCGGGCGTGCAGCCACGACAGGTTCAGGTCGACGACGTCGGCGCGGGTGAACTTGAAGTCGCTCTCGACCTCGACGCCGTAGATCACCGCCTTGCCGGCGTTGCGGGTCACCAGGGCGTTCTGGCCGGCGATGTTCTCGACCGCCGAGACCTGCAGGTCGCGGTACTCGTTGTAGAAACCGGCGACGTTCAGGCGTAGCCGGCGGTCCAGGAACCGATTCTTCGACCCGATCTCGTAGGCGGTGATGTGCTCGGGCTCGTAGGCGTTCGGCGGCAGGCCGTCGAAATAGCCGCCGGCCTTGTAGCCCGTGGACGCCTGGGCATAGAGCATCGAGGTGTCGCTCAGATCGTAGTCCAGGCCCAGCTTCCAGTTGGTCGCGTTCCAGGTCTCGTCGGACAGATTGCGCACCACCAGCGACAGGATCGAGAAGTCCGGTTTCAGCAGATAGGTGTTGCCGTTGCGCCCCTTGTGGTCGTGGGTGTAGCGCGCCCCGGCGGTCAGCCTCAGCTTCTCCGTCACCGAATAAGTCGCCTGGCCGAATGCGGCGACCGACCGCGAGAAGATGTAGGGCTGGAAGAACGCCAGATAGTTGCCGTTGGCCTGCAGGATGCGGGTGTCGGTCGCGCTCTTTTCCTTGAAGGTGTAGAGACCCGTCACCCACTTGAGCTTGCCGCTGTCGGCGCCTAGGCGCAGCTCCTGGGTCTCGCTCCAATTGTCCTGCGTCTGGTAGGTCGGGCGGTGATTGTCCGAGGCCAGGTTCTCGGTGACCGTGTTGACGTCCATCTCGCGATGGCCGCCCAGATAGGTCAGGGTCGCCCAGTCGAAATCGTAGTTGGCCTCGACCGTCAGGTTCTTGAAGCTGTTGTCCTGCGAGATGTTGACCTTGGCGTAGGTCGCGTAGGGGTCGCCGGTTTCGAGCGGAAAGGCCACGTCGGAGAAGCCGGCCCCGCCGCGATGCATATAGTCCCCGCGCACCAGAATCTTCAGCCGCTCATTGGGCTGGTAGAGCACCGACAGCCGGGCCGAGGAATCGTCCTGGTCGTTGCGGTCGTTGCCGCCGGTCCCGGGGCCCTTGTTCACCGCCTTCAGATAGCCGTCGTGGCGGGTGGTCTGGAACGCGGCGCGCACGGCCAGGGCGTCGCCCAGCGGCACATTGACCATGCCGCTCGTGGTCAGGGCGGCGTAGTTTCCGACCTCGACGTCCAGCGCGCCTTCGTAGACGTGCTTGGGGGCGTTGGTGATGATGTTGATGGCCCCGGCCGTGGCGTTGCGGCCATAGAGCGTGCCCTGGGGGCCGCGCACGACCTCCACCCGGTCGAGGTCGTAGAACAGCCCGCTGATCGCGTTGGCGCGCGAGACGTAGATCCCGTCCACGTGCACGGCCACCGCCGGGTCACCGACCACCGTGGTGTTGGTGCTGCCCACGCCACGCATGAACACCTGGGCGTTGCCGCCGCCGCCGTTGCTGATCTGCAGGCTGGGCGCCTGGCTGGACAGGTCGACGATGTTCTTGACGCCCTGCTTGGCCAAGGACTCGCCGGTCGCGGCCGACACCGCCAGCGGCACCGACTGCACGGTCTCGGCGCGGCGCTGGGCGGTGACCACGACCTMCTCCACCTGGATCGGCTCGGGCGCGGCCCCGGCCCGGACCTGGGCGGGCGTCGCCGCCGGCGCGGCGGCCTGGGTCGCCACCTTGATCATCTCGGGCGCGTCGGCCCGGACCACCGCGAAGCCGTTCTGGGCGCGGACGAACGTCAGGCCGGCGTCGCGCAGCAGGCGGCGCAGCGCCGCCTCGTCGTCATAAGTCCCGACCACCTCGACCGAGCGGCGGCCGCGGACGCGATCGTCCGTGAACGAGATCGGACGCCCGCTCTGCAGGCCAAATTCCTTCAGGGCCCGCGCCAGGTCCTGGGACTTGATCTGGTAGCTCCGCGCCTCGGCATGGGCCGCGGTCGCGACCAGCGCCGCCAGGGCGCTCCCCATCAGCCACGGCGCGACGCCGCCCCTTGAACGGTGCATCATCTTGGTTCCCTCCCCACGGCATGTTGGCTGCCGTTTCAGGGTTAGAGTCGGCTCCGTCGAAACACCTCAGCGACGGGACGAAAAAACTTCAGGCCGCCCGCTTAAGGCCCCGCCAGAGCGTAGCGCGCGCCCGGCGCCCGGCGCGCCAGGCCCAGCGCTTCGGCCGAGGCGATGAAGGCGTCCGGATCGGACGACGGCAGGACGGCGCTCATGCGCCGCTCGGCCACTTCGGGGGCCACCACGATCGGCTGGACGGAATAGCGATTGAGCTCGGCGGCGATCACGCTCAGCGGGGCGTCGTCGAAGACCAGCCGGCCCGACGTCCAGCCCTCGGCGCCGCGCGTGTCGGTGCGACTGAGGTTCCAGCCGCCCTCGCCCGCCACCAGCTGGTAGCCCGCATTCATGTCCAC
>NZ_JBFUJD010000106.1:0-14304 GCF_056401555.1 Caulobacter sp. P4_E5 | reverse complement strand
GGAGTGGTATTACAAGCCGAACTCGTACGCGGCGGTGAACTTCTTCATCAAGGACGTCAGCAACTTCATCGTCGGCGGCACCCAGCGGCAGACGATCAACGGTGTGATCGACCCGACCACCGGCCAGCCGGCGGTGTTCAGCGTCACCCAACAGGTGAACGGTCCGGAAGCGACCGTGCGCGGCGTCGAACTGGCCTGGCAGCACGTGTTCGGCGACAGCGGCTTCGGCTTCAACGCCAACACGACCCTGGTCAGCACCAACAAGCCCTATGATCGCAAGGACATCTCGCAGAGTGGCTTCGCGATCACCGGCTTGGCGGACTCCGCCAACCTCGTGGCCTTCTATGACAAGAACGGTTTCGAGGCGCGGGTGGCGGTCAACTACCGCAAGGAATATCTGCGCGGCTTTGGCCAGAACCAGAACACGGGCGCGTTCGGTTCCGAACCCACGTTCGAGAACCCGAACCTGCAGATCGACTTCTCGACCAGCTACGCGCTGACGAAGCAGATCAACCTGTTCTTCGAAGCCTTGAACCTCACCAACGAGGTGCAAAGCACGCACGGCCGGTTCGACAACCAACTGCTCGACGTGTTCGCGTACGGCCGTCGCTATACGGCTGGCGCTCGGTTCCGCTTCTAGTCTCTACTCCCCACTGGACTGGGAACGTCGATTTCGGCGTTCCCAGTCGCTTCTTTGCGCCGAGATCATGGTCCGTCCCGTCAAAAACATCGTGGTCGTCGGCGGCGGGACCGCTGGGTGGCTCACCGCCGGCGTGATCGCCGCCAAGCATCGCGCCCGTCAGGCGGGAGGCTTCACCGTCACCTTGGTGGAGTCGCCGACCACGCCGATCATCGGCGTCGGCGAAGGCACCTGGCCCACGCTCCGCACCACCCTGGCCAAGATCGGGGTGTCCGAGACCGACTTCTTCCGCGAGTGCGACGCCGCCTTCAAACAGGGCGCCAAGTTCGCCCGCTGGACCACCGGCGCGCCCGACGACGCCTACTATCATCCGCTGGTGCTGCCGCAGAGCTTTGGCCAGGTGAACCTCGCCGCCCACTGGCTGGCCAGCGGCACGGCGCAGAGCTTCTGCGACGCGGTCTGCCCGCAGGGATTGCTGTGCGACGACGGCCTGGCGCCCAAGACCATCACGGCCCCGCCCTACCAAGGCGCGGCCAACTACGCCTACCACCTCGACGCCGGCAAGTTCGCGCCGTTCCTGCAACGCCACTGCAGCGAAAAGCTGGGCGTGCGCCACGTCCTGGCCGACGTTCGCAACGTCACCCTGACCGAGGATGGCGACATCCAGGGCGTGGTGACCGAGCAGTGCGGCGAGATCCGGGGCGACCTGTTCGTCGACTGCACCGGCTTTCGGTCCTTGCTGCTGGGCGAGGCGCTGGGCGTGAAGTTCCGCGACTGCGGCGACGTGCTGTTCTGCGATACGGCCCTGGCCATCCAGGTCCCACACGAGCGCGAAGACAGCCCCCTGTCGACCCACACGATCTCGACCGCCCAGAGCGCGGGCTGGATCTGGGACATCGGCCTGCCGACCCGTCGCGGCGTCGGCCACGTCTATTCCAGCCGCCACATCTCCGACGAAGACGCCGAGCGCGAGTTGCGCGGCTATATCGGGCCGGCGGTGCGCGACCTGTCGGCGCGCAAGATCTCGATCCGCTCGGGCCACCGCGAGACCTTCTGGAAGGGCAACTGCGTGGCCGTGGGCCTGGCGGCCGGCTTCCTGGAGCCGCTGGAGGCCTCGGCCATCGTCCTGATCGAGCTTTCGGCCAAGCTGATCGCCGAGCAGATGCCCGCCTGCCGGGAAGTGATGGACGTCGTCGCCGCCCGCTTCAACGCCACCACCCACTACCGCTGGGGTCGGATCATCGACTTCCTCAAGCTGCACTACGTGCTGAGCCAGAGATCCGATACCGCGTTCTGGCGCGACAACCGCGCGCCCGAGACCATCCCCGGGCGCCTGTCGGACCTGCTGCGCCTCTGGCGCCATCAGCCGCCCTGGCTGCATGAAGAGTTCGACCGGGTCGAAGAAGTCTTCCCGGCCGCCAGCTACCAGTACGTGCTCTATGGCATGGGCTTCCGGACCGAGATCGAACCGGGCGCCCTGGCCGACGAGGCGGCTCTGGCCCAGCGCGCCTTGCGCGAGAACGCCGTCCAGACCGAGCGGCTGCGCGCCACCCTGCCCCGGCATCGCGACCTGATCCGCAAGATCGTCGAACACGGCCTTCAGCCGGTATGAACCCGCCCAGGTTTTCCCGTCACGCGCGCTGGCGCGGCGTTCTGAGCGCCGCCCTCCTGATCGCGACACCGGCCTTGGCGCAGCTGCCCCCGGCCATCGCCATTCCGCCGATCGCGTCGGCCGACCTGCGCTTCGCCGTCGAGGACGGCGGCCAGGCCTGGCCCGAGGGCGCCCGCGCGGTGGTCGCCCGCGCCGGCCCGTCCCGCTAGCCCGCGCGATCCGCAAAGCCATTCAGATGTCCATTCCCAAGGTGCAAGCGATGTTCAGGTCTTCATGGCGCCGAAGCGGCGCGAGCACTGCGCTCTGCGCGATCCTGGCCCTGGCCGCGCCGTCCGTCGTCCAAGCCGCCCCGCTCGACGCGGCCAAGCCGGCCGGCTCGGCCGCGCGCGCCAAGGCCGACCGCCTCGCCGCCGACCTGGTGGCGAAGATGACGACCGAGGAGAAGCTCGACCAGCTGCTCAACACCGCGCCGGCCATCCCACGCCTGGGCGTGCCCGCCTACAATTGGTGGACAGAGTCGCTGCACGGCGCCCTGGGCGCGCTGCCGACCACCAACTTCCCCGAGCCGATCGGCCTGGCAGCGACCTTCGACACCGGCCTGGTCCAGGACGTCGCCGGGGCGATCGGCGCCGAGGTGCGCGGCCTGCACGGGCTGGCCCGGCAGACCGGACGCCTGGGACGGATCGGGACCGGCCTCGACACCTGGTCGCCCAACATCAACATCTTCCGCGACCCCCGCTGGGGCCGTGGCCAGGAGACCTATGGCGAGGATCCGTTCCTCACCGCGCGGATGGGCGTCGCCTTTGTCCAGGGCGTCCAGGGTCCCGACGCCGACCTGCCCCAGGTCGTGGCCACGCCCAAGCACTTCGCCGTGCACAGCGGTCCGGAATCGACCCGGCACAGCGCCAATGTCTTCGTCTCGCGCCACGACCTCGAGGACACCTATCTGCCCGCGTTCCGCGCCGCGATCACCGAGGGCCGCGCCGGCTCGGTGATGTGCGCCTATAACCGCATCGACGGCCAGCCGGCCTGCGCCAGCGAGCTGCTGCTCAAGGATCACCTGCGCAACGCGTGGGCGTTCAACGGCTACGTCGTTTCTGACTGCGACGCCGTCAAGGACATCGCCGACCACCACAAGTACGCGCCCGACGCGGCCAGCGCCGTCGCCGCGGCGATGCGAGCCGGCGTCGACAACGAATGCAACGGCGCCACCCTCACCGACACTGCCGGCCTGACCCATCCCTACCAGGACGCGTTGGCTCGGGGGCTGATCACCCTCGCCGACGTCGATCAGGCGCTGGTGCGGCTGTTCTCGGCCCGGCTGCGCACCGGCGACTTGCCCGGCGTGCGGCCGTCGGAGACCAGCCCCGCCACGATCGATGCGGTCATGACGCCCCAGCACGAGGCCCTAGCCCTGGCGGCCAGCGAGAAGAGCCTCGTCCTGCTGAAGAACGACGGCCTCCTGCCGTTGCGGCCGAACCTGCGGATCGCGGTGATCGGCCCCCTCGGCGACGCCACCCGCGTCCTGCGCGGCAACTATTCCTCGGCCCTGTCGGCGCCGCCGATCTCGGTGGTGGAGGGCCTCCGCCGCGCCATGCCGTCGGCCAAGGTCGCCTATGCGCCGTTCGGGCCTTCGTTCACCGACGGCGACCGGGTGCCGAGCACGGCGCTGCAGACGCCCGACGGCAAGCCTGGCCTGCTGACGCGCTACTTCAACACGGTCGAGCCGCCCCCGACCCGCTTCGAGCCGGGCGCCTTCGGCCCGGCCGTGGCCAAGATGCGGTTTTCCGACCGGCCCGTGGTGACGCGGGTCGAGACCGACGTGGCCGCCCGCAGCCTCGACCTGGCGGCCGTGTCCGACCACCACAAGGTGGTCTGGACCGGCTATCTCGTCCCGCCCGAAAGCGGGACCTACCGGCTCGGCCTGACCGGGTTCAACGGCGAACTCAAGCTGGACGGCAAGCCGTTCGCGGACCTGCGCAAGGCCGGCTGGGGCAGCCTGCCGACCCTGAAGACCATCCGCCTGGAAAAGGGCCACCGCTATCCGATCGAGGTGGTTTCGGAGTCCCACGCTCTGTCTGGCGTCAGCCTGATCTGGAAGCGCGTCTCGACCGATCCGACCACCGACCTGAAGGCGGCCGCCGCTCAAGCCGACGTGCTGGTCGCCGTCGTCGGCCTGACCTCCGACATGGAGGCCGAGGAAGCGCCGGTCGAAATTCCCGGCTTCAAGGGCGGCGACAAGACCACGCTGGACCTGCCGGCCGACCAGCAGGCGTTGCTGGAGCAGGCCAAGGCGCTGGGCAAGCCGCTCGTCGTGGTGGCCATGAACGGCAGCCCCCTCAACCTGTCCTGGGCCAAGGCCAATGCCGCGGCGATCCTGGAGGCCTGGTATCCGGGCCAGGCGGGCGGCCTGGCGGTCGCCAACGTCCTGTCGGGCAAGACCAACCCATCTGGACGCCTGCCCCTGACCTTCTATCGCACGGTCGACGACCTGCCGCCGTTCGGCGACTACGCCATGGCTGGACGGACCTACCGCTACTTCACTGGCGAGCCGGTCTATCCGTTCGGCTTCGGCCTCAGCTACACGCGGTTCGAGTACGGGCCGGTCAAGATCGAACGCCTCGGCGCGGACGCGAGCCAGGGCTTGCGCGTCACCACCACCGTGCGCAACAGCGGCGCGAGGGTCGGCGACGAGGTCGCCCAGCTCTATCTCAACTTCCCGCAGACGCCGGGCGCGCCGCGCGTGGCTTTGCGAGGCTTCCAGCGCCTGAGCCTCAAGCCGGGCCAGGCGCGCGAGGTGACGTTCACGCTATCGCCGCGCGACCTCAGCTCGGTCACGCCCGAGGGCGATCGCCAGGTGGTCGCCGGGTCCTATCGCGTCACCGTCGGCGGCGGGCAACCTAGCCCCGAGCTCGCCGGTCGCGCCGCCGAGTTCTCCGTCGGAGCCGCGGTGGCCGTGCCTAAATAGCCGAGACCTCAGCGACCACGAACGCCCAAAAGGGCGCAACAACAAGAGGGAGCGAAACAATGGGACACCTCAGCGGTGCGAGACTTCTTCGTCTGGTCCGGCCGGCTTGCGCGCGCCTGGCGGTGGTCGGGGTCGCCATGGCCTGCGCCCTCGCCACGCCCGTCCAGGCGCAGAACGACAAGAAGACGCCGATCCCGATTCCAGCCCAGCCGAACGCGATCGAGCTTGGCACCGGCGTCCTGCCGAACGCACCGAACCCGGAGTCCTGGCACAGCCAGTATGGCTCCGTCTTCGCCCGCAACGTCACCATCGCCACGCTGACGCCGTTCCTGCCGGATCCCGCCAAGGCGACGGGCGCGGCAGTGATCGTCGCGCCCGGCGGCGGCTTTCGCACCCTGTCGATGGAGAACGAGGGCTGGGACACCGCTCGCGCGCTACAGGCCCAGGGCGTGGCCGCCTTCGTGCTCAAATACCGGCTGAACCAGACGCCCGCGGACATGCCGGGCTTCGAACGCTCGATGACCGAAATGTTCTCGGGCGTCGCGCGCGCCCCGCGGCCCAATCCCGAACAGGCGATCGCGGGACTGGCGCCCCAGATCGCCGACTCGCGCGCGGCCTTCGCGCTGGTGCGCAAGCGCGCGGCCGAATGGCGGGTCGATCCTGATCGCATCGGCATGGTCGGCTTCTCAGCCGGCGCCATGCTGACCATGGCCACCACCCTGGCCGGCCAGGACGCCAAGCCGGCCTTCATCGGCATCATCTACGGCTCCCTCGCCCCGGTGACGCCGCCGGCCGACGCGCCGCCGATGTTCGTCGCACTGGCGGCCGACGATCCGTTCTTCGTCAATAGCGGCTTTGGCCTGATCGACAGCTGGCGGACGGCCAAGCGCCCGGTCGAGTTCCACCTCTATGAGCAGGGCGGGCACGGCTTCGGCATGTATCCGAAGCCGACCACCAGCACGGGCTGGTTCGACGCCTTCTCGCGCTGGATCGGCATGCACGGCATGCTGAGCCCTCGCCCTCGCTAGGGCCGGCGTTGGACCTTGCCCGCGTTGCCCGCGAAAGCTAGAGCCAGAGGCCCTAGTTTCGAAGGTCTCGCCATGTCCGACCGCAAGTACACCGCGCCGGCCCTGGAAAAGGGCCTCGACATTCTCGACCTCCTGGCCGGGCATGGTCAGGCCATGACGCTGTCCCAGATCTCGGTGGCGCTGGGAAAGTCGGTCGGCGAGATCTTCCGGATGATCCACGTCCTGGAGTTCAAGGGCTTCATCGAGACGGTCCCCGGCGCGGAAGGCTATGAGCTGACGAACCGGCTGTTCCGGCTGGGCATGGCGCGCGCGCCCGTCAAGACCTTGCTGGAAGCCGCGCTGCCGCTGATGCGCGACCTGGCCGCGCGGGTCGAGCAATCCTGCCATCTAGCCCAGGCGTCGCGCGAACAGATCGTCGTCGTCGCCCGGATCGAGAACCCCGGCTACTATGGCTACTCGGTGCGCACCGGCCATCGCCGCGACATCGTGGCGGCGACCTCGGGCATGGTGCTCTACGCCTTCCAGCCGCCGTCGGTCCAAACGCTTTGGCGTGAGGTGATCTTCAAGGACATTTCCCCGTCGGAACAGGCCGCGTTCCTGGCCGATGCCGAGCAGGTCGCCCGACAGGGCTATTGGCGGGCCGAGAGCGATCTGGTGCCCAACATCATCGACCTCTCCTCGCCGATCGTGGCCGACGGAACCGCGATCGCGGCCTTAACCATGCCCTATCTCTACAAGCGCGGCGCGCGGCCGATCGACGAGACCATCCTGGAGGTCCAGGCCACCGCCGCGGCGATCTCGGGCGAGATCCAAGGCGTCACCTAGCGGAAGGTTTTCGCGGCGGCCGCGAGCAACAGGAACGGCACGACGCTTGGCGCCGAACGGCGCATCTTCAGCATCACCTCCTCCTGATCCGCGCCAATGTGGGCTAGGGTCGCCGAGTTCCTTTCCGACGAGTCCCAGCCCGCCATGATCACCGCGTTCACCCGCCGCGCCTTCACCGCCTCGCTGGCCACCCTGCCGACCCTAGCCCACGCAGCGCGCGGCGCGACAGGTCCCGTGGTCGGCCGCGTCGAACGGCTGGATCCGGCCCTGGACGCCCTGATCGACGCTAACGCGCCGGTCGAGACGGTCCTCGACGGCTTCACCTGGAGCGAAGGCCCCGTCTGGGTCGGCGGCCGGTCCGGCTATCTGCTCGCCTCCGACGTGCCGGGGAACCGCATCATGCGGTGGTCGCCCGCCACCGGCGGCGAGGTCTGGCTCACGCCGTCGGGTCGCGGCGACGCCAACCCGATCAGCGCGCGCGAGGCGGGAACCAACGGCCTGATCGTCGCGCGCGGCGGTCTCGTCGCGGCCGACAGCGGCAACCGTTGCCTGGCTCGCATCGACCTGGCGACGCGGCGCAAGACCGTGCTGTGCGCCCAATTCGAGGGTCGGCGCTTTAACAGCCCCAACGACCTGGTTCTGGCTCCCGACGGCGCGATCTACTTCACCGATCCGCCCTGGGGCCTGAAGGGGGCCTGGGACTCGCCCTATCGCGAGATGGACTATTTCGGCGTCTTCCGCCTTGCGCCCGACGGCGAGGTCAGCTTGGTCGACAAGACCCTGCAGCCCAACGGCATCGGCCTGTCGCCGGACGGCCGCACGCTCTACGTCACCGACCGCGACACCGGCTGGGTCGCCTTCGCCCTCGACGCCAAGGGCCGCCCGACGAACCGGCGGATGTTCGTCGACCGCAGCGCCGGGATCCAGGGCGGCGACGGCCTGAAGGTCGACCGCAAGGGCAATGTCTGGGCGTCCAGTAAGGACGGGATCTCGATCTTCGCGTCGGACGGACGTCGCCTGGGCGTGATCCGCGCCGACGACGTCATCTCCAATTGCGCGTTCGGGGCCGACGGCTTCCTCTACATGTCGTCGAATAAGCGCCTGGTGCGCGCACGGCTGCGGCGAGGCTAGGCTCCAGCGGCGGCCTAGCCCCGTCCGCGAGCCCGTTTATTCGGCCGCGATCGAGGCGCGCAGACGGGCGGCGACGTCGCCCAGCGTAATGGCTCCAAGGGAGTCATTGACCTCGAGTACGCCCTGGCCGTGCTGCTGTGACAGATTGCCGGTGAAGTCGGTCAGGGCGGTGATGTGTTGGGCCAGCAGGTCGACGGTGTGCAGCTCCTGCATTACCGACAGACGATGCTCGTCAGGCACGACGTCGAGGATCTTGCCCAGCGCCACATCCAGATGCCCACACGCCACCGCGGCGAACGACATCTCGGCCGAGATCGCCTTCAGCACCGTCTCAACGCTCGCGGGCGCCAATTTATCCGACATTACTTCCCCCTGATTCCAGGGGGAGAGGTCAGCACGCGCGGTACGGCGACCGCAAGGCCTTGATTTGTGCGGCGAATTATCGCGCCGGAGAACAGCGCGCCGTCAGAGACAACGTCAGATGGCGGTGCGGCGGAGAAGCTCGTCGCGGCGGTCGGCCATCTCCTGGCGCGTGCGCTCCAGCGCGTCGCGCTCGGCCATCGACAGCAAGGCCTCGACGGTGCGGTTCAGGTGCTCGTGGATCACCCGCCGCGCGTCCTTGGGATCACGGTTGCGCAAGCTGGCGACGATGCGGCGGTGATCCTCGGCGAAGGCCTCGGGATCGGCCAAGCGCACGCGGCGCAGCTGGGCGCCGCAGTCGGCGAACTGCCGGCGCAGGGTCCAGATTTCCTCGACCGCGGCGACGATGGCGGCGTTGCGGGTGGCGTGGGCCACGGCCAGGTGGAAGTCGTGCTCCAGCCGCTCACCGTCTTCGGTTCCGGCCAGGTTAGCCAGCTCGCGGACCATTCGCTCCAGGGCCGTGATCTGCTCGTCGCTGACGGCGGCGGCGGCCAGGG
The DNA here is from genome assembly GCF_056401555.1 of Caulobacter sp. P4_E5. Taxonomy (NCBI): domain Bacteria; kingdom Pseudomonadati; phylum Pseudomonadota; class Alphaproteobacteria; order Caulobacterales; family Caulobacteraceae; genus Caulobacter; species Caulobacter sp. P4_E5. The sequence goes on along the minus strand of NZ_JBFUJD010000106.1, from coordinate 5,183 downwards.
CGCAGGCCTCGCCCTCGAACAGGCGGCGGGCCTCGGTCAGTTCCAGGGCGCTGACCTCGGCCTCGGTCGCATCGTCCTCGGGCTTGCCCCGCGACATGACATAGACGCCCGAGCCTTGACGAGCCTCAACCAAGCCTTGGAATTCCAGGGCGATCATCGCGTCGCGGATCGTCGGTCGACTGACGCCGAACGAGTCGGCCAGACCCCGCTCGGACGGCAGGCGGTCGCCGGGGACATAGCGCCCCTCGGCGATCGAGGCCGCGATCGAACGGGCCACCTGCTGGTAGAGCTTCTGGGGATCAGGCGCGCCGCGCATCGAAACTCACTCTGGATTCTGCGACTCCATCTTAGCGCTTGGCTGCACCTTGGGAAGGCGAGCCCGAAACTTGGCCAAGCTTGCGCACCTCGCTGGCCGCCAACAGGAAGGCGCCGACGCCATAGAGCTGGGTATCGTCGGGCCCCACCTGGTCCGGCGCGGCGCCGACGCGCTGCACCCAGCCCAGGCGCCCGTCAGGCTCGATCGCCGCGTCCAAGGCCTTCCAACCCTTGTCGATGACCGGACCATACTTGGCGCGCGGCAGCAGGCCGTGGTTCACGCCCCAGGCCAGGCCATAGACGAAGAAGCCCGTGCCGCTGGTCTCCGGCGTCTTCTGCGGCTCCAGCAGCGAGACGGGCCAATAGCCCTGCTCGCCCTGCAGCGGCGCGATCCGCGCGGCCATCTGCTTGAACACCGCCTCGTACCTCGGTCGGCTGGGATGGTTGGCCGGCAGGTCCTGCAGGATCCGGGCGATGCCCGCGAAGGCCCAGCCGTTGCCTCGGCCCCAGAAGATCTTGGCGCCCGCGTCGCTGCGTTGGGCGATGAAGCGGCTGTCGCGGAAATAGAGATGGTCGGTCTTGTCGAACAGATAGTCGTGAGTGGCCCAGAACTCGCTGTCGGCATGGGCCAGATAGCGCTTGTCGCCGGAGACCTTGCTCAGCGAGGTCCAGACCGGGGGCGCCATGAAGATCGCGTCGCTCCAACACCAGCGGACTTGGCAATAGGGCGGGCCCTTGCTCGGCTTCAACGAGAAGTCCAGCGAGACCTTGGACGGATCGGCCAGCACCGCGTCGAAGCGGGCGCGGATCGGCGTCAGCTTGCTGGGATCCTTGGTGCGCTCGGCGGCCCAGACCCAGACCGCACCGGTGGCGTCGGCGTCGGCGTGGCGCGGCCGGTGGTCGAAGCCCCAGCCCTCGGCCTCGCCGTGCTTGAGGACGGCGTTGGTCAGGTACGGATCCTGGGTGGCGTCGGCGAAGGTGTAGAGGCCGACGTAGAACGCCGCCTGGATCCAGTCGCGGGGCGCCTCAGTGTCCTTGCGGAACTGGCTGACCGGCACGTAGTCGAAATTGTCCATGTGGGTCAGCTGCCAGGCCGCGACCTTGCGGCCGGCGGCGTCGATCGCCGAGACGGGGACGCCGACGACAGCCCGCTTGGGCGCGGCCAGCGCCGGCGCGGCGGTTCCAGTCAGGATGGCGAGGGCGGCGGCCGCCTTCAGGAGGGTCTTGAGGGTCATTCGTATGGCTCTCTTGCTTCTCAGGCGCCCGGCCCGAGGTCGGACACGGCCAGGACGTCCATGTCGTCGAACTCGAGGTTCTCGCCGCCCATGGACCAGACAAAACTGTAGTTGGCGGTGCCGACGCCGCTGTGGATCGACCAGCTGGGCGAGAACACCGCCTCGCCATCGTCCATGAACACCGCGCGCGGTTCGGACGGGTCGCCCATCAGATGCATGACCCGGCCGGGCGCGGCGTCGAAATACATGTAGATCTCGCTGCGCCGGCGATGGGTGTGGGGCGGCATGGTGTTCCAGACATTGCCCGCCTCCAGCTCGGTGAAGCCCATCACCAGCTGGCAGGTCTCGACGATGCCCGGGCGGATGCTCTGGCGGATCACCCGGCGGTTGGCGGTATGGGCCTCGCCGGCGAAGATCGTCCGGGCCTCGTCGCGCCGCACCCGCTTGCTGGGATGGCTGGTGTGGGCCGGATAGCTGACGAAATAGAAGCGCGCCGGTTCGGCCGCGTCGTCGCTGGCGAAGCTGACAGTCTCGACGCCCCGGCCGATATAGAGGCTGTCGTGACGGACCAGGTCGAAGCGCTGGCCATCCACGGTCACCGAGCCCGGGCCGCCGATGTTGATCACCCCGACCTCGCGGCGCTCGCAGAAGAACCGCGAGGCCAGCTCCTTGTGGGTCGGCAACAGCAGCGGCGCGCCGACGGGCGTGGCCGAGCCGACCACCGCCCGCTCGATCTCCAGATAGCTGAGCCCCAGCTCGCCGGGTCGGAACAGGCTGCCGATGACGAAGGTGTCGCGCAGCTCGCGCACCGTCATCCGACTCATGCCGGCGCGGTCGGTGCTCTCGCGATAATCCATCTGCACGGTCATCGGCGGATACGGGTCCGTCGCTCGCCGGCCATCGATCCTGTCGGCGATCGCTCGCTGATACGCATCCGCCCCTCCCCTGCTCATCGCGGCTTCTAAATTGACATTACCAATCTGGAGACCAAACCGTAAAGCCCGAACAGAGGCTTGCGCCCTTGGCCAATGCCGCCCTTCAAATGGACGCGCTTCCATCGCGACATGGTAGAGCGAAAATCCCAGCGCCCAGGCCGCACGGCGCCGTATAACGCCGCTACTTGACAAGTGGCCTGACCATACTTCATCRGTTGGGCATACCAATCGCCGCCGGCATTGAACCGGCGAGCATTTAGCGCGGGGAAGGCCAGGCCATGACCAACATTCGATTCTTGCTGCTCGCTTCAACGGCCGCGGCCGTGATGGCCGCCACGCCCGGCGCCGCCGCGGCCCAGGCTCAGGCCACAGACTCGGCCCAGCTCGAGGAGATCATCGTCACCTCGACCAAGCGCGCCGAGCGCCTGCAGGACGTGCCCGTCTCGGTCACCGCCGTCACCGCCGACGTGCTGGAGCGCAACAACGTCCGCGAACTCGGCGACCTGGTGAAGCTGTCGCCGGGCCTGGTGATCAACTACGGCAGCCAGCCGGGCAATTTCAGCATCAACATGCGCGGCATCGGCACCTTCTCGAACGGCATCGCCGTCGAGTCGGACGTGGCGGTGGTGATCGACGACGTGCCGGTCGGGTTCCAGGCCGCCGCCTTCAAGGACCTGATCGACGTCGAGCGGGTCGAGGTCCTGCGCGGCCCGCAGAGCACCCTGTTCGGCAAGAGCGCCATCGCCGGCGTGCTGAACATCGCCACCGCCGCCCCGACCCGCGAATTCTCGGGCAAGGGCATGCTGCTGGTCACCGACGATGGCGAGAAGCGGATCGGCTTCACCGTCTCGGGCCCGGTCAAGGACGACCTGCTGCTGCGCGTGACGGTCGCCAAGAGCGACTACGACGGCAACGTCAAGAACCTGACTACCGGCAAGAACGTCAACGGCAGCGCCGGCTTCACCGCCACGGCCAAGCTGGTCTGGACGCCGACCGAGAACCTGACCCTCAGCATCGCGCCGCGCTATAATCACAACGTCTCGACCTGCTGCACCAGCCCGATCACCGAACTGACGCCGGGCCTGCTCTATCAGGGCGAGCCCGCCTTCCCGGCCAGCCTGACCCTGCGCGGGATCACGATCGACAAGAACAACCACTTCGTCCGCGCCGACGACCGCATCGGCGGCGGCAATTCGGATGTCTTCGGCACGACCGCCCGCATCGACTACGACTTCGGCGACGGCTCGTTCCTGAAGGGCCACACCCTATCGTCGATCACCTCGCACGATCGCTGGAAGATGGTCGACTTCCAGGACATCGACGGCACCGACCAGCCGTTCCTGCTGGGCTTCCCCGTGGCCAGCCCGTCAGGCGTCAATAGCGGCGCCCACATCGACGGCTATTTCCACGCCGACTCGTGGACGCAGGAATTGCGGCTGGTCTCGCCTGGCCAGAGCCGCTTCCGCTACGTGGCTGGCCTCTGGTACGCCAAGAACGATCTTGACCGCTATCTGAACCGCGGCCCCGTGCTGCAGCTGGCCCGCTACCTGGCCGAAAGCACCAACGAGAACTATTCGGCCTTCGCCAACGCCACCCTGGACCTGACCGACAAGCTCAGCGTCACCGGCGGCGCGCGCGTGAACCGCCAGAAGATCAGCTATCGCTTCGACAAGACGATCTTCGCCAGCACCGCCCCCGGCGCGGCGACCAGCCACCTGCTGTTCGGCAAGTCCGACCAGGACGACGCCGTCACCGGCAAGATCGGCGTGCAGTACAAGATCACGCCGGACATCATGACGTTCGCGACCTTCTCGACTGGCTACAAGGGCCAGGCCTATGACCTGGTCAGCACGTTCGACGCGCGGATCGCCGCCCAGATGCCGGTGCCGCCCGAGACGGCCAAGAACTACGAACTGGGCTTCAAGAGCAGCCTGCTGGACCGCCGTGTCTACTTCAACGCCACCGTCTTCCGGGCCGACTACAAGGGCTTCCAGACCTCGGTGACGTCGTTCCTGCCGGATGGCACCTTTCTGACCTTCCTCAACAGCGTCGGCCAGCTGCGCACCCAGGGCCTCGAGCTGGACGGCGTGGCGCGCCTGACCTCGAACCTGCGCATCAACGGCGCCTTCGCCTATACCGACGCCAAGGTCGTCGATTTCCCGAACGGCCCCTGCAACAACAGCCAGCCGGCCACTGCCGACTTGCCCTTGAAGCCTGCTGGCTACGTCGGCGCGCCGGGCGAGTGCTATCGCACCGCGACCACCAACGGCCGGGTGCAGAACCTCGCCGGCAAGCGGCTGAACAACACGCCGAAGTTCAAGTTCAACATCGGCGGCCAATACGACATCGATCTGCCGGGCATGCCGTTCAAGGGCTTCGTCGGCGCGACCTATCGCTGGCAGGACGACGTGAACTTCTCGCTCAGCCAGGATCCGCGTACGATTCAGAAGGCTTACGGCGTCGTCGACCTGAAGCTGGGAATCGCCGACCTGAAGGACCGCTACAAGGTCTCGGTCTTCGCCAACAACCTGTTCGACAAGCGCTACGCCCAAGGCATCGGCAACGGCACTTCGGGCTACAGCAACCCGGCCATCCCGACGGCGCTGGGCCGCACCTGGCTCCCCGGCCGCGACGCCTTCCGCTACTTCGGCGCCCGCCTGGACGTGAACTTCTAGAGCGCAGCGCCCTCCCCTAGACC